>NZ_JBEZXZ010000280.1:0-9051 GCF_040638275.1 Actinoplanes sp. NPDC026623
GAAGATTCGCGTCTCCTCAGAGTGACCAGGTGGCCGCGTCCTGCCAGTCCCTCGACAGAGCGACTAATCCCAGCTCAGACGTTAAACGGAAAGCTAAGGCTGGCGCAACGGTTCGCGGAGGCGCGCCGGGAGTATCCCTACCTGCCAGACCCGGTGCGGCTGGCGTACGAGCTGGGGCAGTTGAATTCCGGTGCCGGCGTGCCGGTCAGCGTGGACGAGGGTAAGCCTTGGATTCGGCTGTATGCGCAGCGTGCATGCGCCGGAGTCCGGGCATCGAGGCGCGGTGACGCGTTCACCATCGAGTTCATCGAGCCGATGCGGTTGAGCAATCACGGCCGGCTGGCGCGGAGCCGGTTACGTGTCGTCGCGCCGGGCGGCTGGGCCTACTTCCCGGAGCTGAGGCTCGTGCAGACCGGCTACGCGGCGCCGGACCGGGAGATCCGGAGCGCCTGGCAGCGGGTGCACGCTCCGCAGCCCAGGCCTGCGGCGTCGCCGGCCCGCTATGGCGAATTCTGCGACGCGTTGGACCGGGTCATCGACGGGGCCCGGCAGATCGAGGCGGAGCGGGATCCCGGGCAGCGCATCCTGCCGTACTACGAGGTGCTCGCCGCGGCACGGCCGCGCGGATCATCAGCCGGTGTCTATCTGTTCCGGCTGTCGCGGCCGGGGGCGGTGCAGCAAGGCAGCATGGTTCATCTGAAAGAGGAGCCGGACCTGCGCGGCAGGGTGACGGCCATCGACGGCGAACTGCTGACGGTCACCTTCGAGGGCTCGATCGACCGGCGCCGAATCCCGGAGGAAGGCGATCTGGTCGCCGTCGCGAACGACGTTGTCCAACGCGTTCAGGCGAACGCCGTCGCGCGGCTACGTGAAGGCTCGACGCTGAACCCCAGCCTGATGCCGTTGCTGGTCGACCGAACGTTCGCCGCGCTGCGGGCGCCGGCCGCCGACCCCGCCGAGCCGCTCGACCGGGACCAGACCGAAGCCTTCCGCCGGGCGCTCGCCGTACCGGATCTGCTGTGTGTGCTCGGCCCGCCCGGCACGGGCAAGACCAGGACCATCGTCGAGATCGCCCGCGCTGCGGCCGCCCGCGGGGAGAGGGTGGTGATCGCCTCGCAGACGAACACGGCCGTCGACAACGTCATCGAGCGGCTTCCGGACGCCATGATCGCGATTCGGGTCGGTAACGAGGACCGGATCGCCGCTGCGGTGCGGCACAAGACCGTCGCGGCCATCGCGGTCGGTCTTCAGCAGCGGATCCTGACCCGTACGGAGGCGACGGCCCAGGGGCTCGAACCGTTCGGTGGCGAGCCCTCGCACGCGGGCGCCTGGTTGAACGGCCTGGAGCGGGCGCTCGCGGGCGTGGAATCGGCGAACGGCCGGCACGCGCGGGCGCTGGCGGACCGGGCCGACGCGGCGGCGGTGGTGGAGGCACGGTGCGGTGCACCGGCGCGGGAGGCCGAGCGGGCGTGGCAGGCGGCTGCACAGGAGGCGGCGTCGCTCGAGGCCGAGGTACGACGGCTGACCATGCGACTCCAGCGACTCCAAACCCGCGTCGGTCTCTTCGGATTCATCCACCGCTGGAGGGCCGGCCGCTGCCGCGACGGTCTCGCCGCGACAGGGCCTCGTGCTTCGCGGGCTCAGGCGCTTGCGGAGGCAGGCCAACTTGCGTACGAGGCGTTACGGACCGACCTTTCCCGCCAGGTCGAGAGCGATCCCGGCGTACGCCGTGCCGCCGGGCGCGCCGCCGAGGCACAGGCCGAGGCCGAACGTCAGCTCGACCTCGCGAAGCCCGCGGCGGTTGAGCTCGGGCACTTGATGAGCGCGGCGGGCCAGGCGGTTTCCCCCGCGATGGATGCCGCCGGGCTCGCCCGGTTCGCGAAATGGTGCAGGGCATGGGAACCGTTCCTGCGCGAGCGGGGCCGGCTGCTCGCCGAATGGCGCGAGCGATTGTCTCGACCGAGCGAGCAACTACACCCGGAGCTGATTCGCTACGCCGACGTGATCGGTGCGACCTGCATCGGCGTGGGGGTGCAACGAAACCTGCTGTCCGATCTCGACTTTGATCTGGCCGTCATTGACGAGGCTGGTCAGATTCCGCTCGCTTCCACCCTCGTTCCCCTGGTCAGGGCGCGCCGGGCCGTGCTGGTCGGTGATCACCGGCAGCTGCCGCCCTTCGTCGATGACGACGTGCAGCATTGGTTGCGCCGGCACGAATCGAGCCGGCAGGGCATCGATCCGTCCGTACTCATCGAGCTGTTGACGCGAAGCGCTTTTGAACGGCTCCTGCGGGAGGCACCGCCGGCCAACCAGATTCTGCTGAGCCGGCAGCGTCGGATGCCGGCGGTGCTGGCCGACTTCGTCTCCACCGCCTTCTACGGCGGACGTCTCACCACCGAGACCAAACCGCGTCCGCCGTCGCCGATCTTCCGTAGCCCACTCGCCGTCGTTGACACCTCGATGTTGCCGGAAGGCGAGCGAGCCGAGCGGAGTCGGCGCCGGACCGAGACGTGGCAGGTCGCCGGCTGCGACAACAGGGCCGAGGCGCGAGTCGCGCTCGATCTGGCGAAGTGGTATGCCGCCGAGGGGCGGGACTGGGTGGTGATCGCGCCATACCGGGCGCAGGTGCAGCTCGTCGATCTATGGCTGCGGGAGGCACTCGGAGCGGAGGCGATCCGCGATCGCGTCGGCACGGTCGATGCCTTCCAGGGGCAGGAACGGGACGTCGTCATGTACAGCTTCACCCGCAGCAATAGCGGCGGCAGGGTCGGCTTCCTCAGCGAGCTCCGCCGCCTCAACGTCGCCATCACCCGAGCGAGGGAGCAGCTCATTCTCATCGGCGACCGCGGCACCCTCACCAACGCCCGCGACGAGGGATTCCGGCACCTGGCGGGGGACCTTTTCCGGTACGCCGACGAGCACGGTGATGTCGTGGCGGCGTCTCGGCTGCGCGATCGGATACCGCGTTGACGAACGCCCCCGCGCACGTTCCGATCCGGCGGATTCTCGAACAGGTCACCGCACTGCCCGGTGTCCAGCCGCTGCGCATCTTTCCGCTGCTGCTGCCGATGTGGGCGGTGCGGGTCAGGTCGGTCGTTCAAGAGGCGCAGCCGTACGAGGTCTTCGATCGGTATCTGTCGCGGGCAATCGGGCGGGCTGGACTGCGCGACGTGCCCGGACTCGCCGCGTTCTTCGCCGTCGAGCCGGCGCTCGTCGAGCGGGCATTGGGCTTCCTGGACACTGTCGGCCACCTCCGCCGCGACGGCGACGCCCTGGGGCTGACGGAGATCGGGCTGAGCTCGGTGGCCGACGGCCAACGCTACGTACTCAAGGAAGACCAGCAGATCCTGTACTTCGACGGTTTCACGGGCGCCGCGTTGCCGAAGGCCCACTACGCGGGCGCGGTCTGGCTCGACGAGCCGCAGCTGAGCCTCTCCGGCAGCACGAGATTTCATCCGGTCGCCAGTTCGGGCGTGTTTCGGATGGACACCGTCGTGGAGCTGGCCCGGCGCGCGGACCGCGAGAAATTCAACCTACCGGGGGCGCTCAAGTCCGTGGAACCGCTCGCATTGGGCAACTCCTGGTTGCCGGCCTACGTCGTCGCGTGCGCGTCCGGGCTACTCGTCTACGTCAAGGCGATCGAGGGTGCGGACCCGTACCTCTCCAAGCTGGTCGCGCCGTATCTGCGCGACGCCCTGGCGGCCGAGAAGGCGGTCGACGACGTACGGGTGTGGCGGGAATGGCTGGCCGGCCGGGGTTTTCGGGACGTCGAACCGCGACGGCTGCCGAACCGGATTCTGCGGGCCTCGCTTCCCGTCGAAGCATTTCCCGAGCGTATGAAATGGTGGCAGCTCGGATCTTTTGAGACGCGCGAGAACACATTTCTCCAGCTGTGGTGCGACGACGAGCCGACCCGTCTTCGGGCCGTGCTGGTGCGGGCCGGAAGCCAGGTCACCAGGCGCGGTGTGCGGGATGTCGAGGGAATCGAGCGCCGGCTTGGCGAGCTGTCGAAGCAGCTGGAAGTCCCGACGCCGGGCGTCGAGAGCCTTCGTGTCCATGCCCGTGCGGAACGCGATGATGTGCTGAACCAGATGCTCGAGAACATGACGGCCGACAGGTAGCGCAAGGGTGCGATGTTCGGCGGCCGAGCCTAACGAGGGTCTGTGCGCCTCAGGCGTCGGTGGGGTGAAGGTGTTCGGTCCACAGCCAGTGCAGATATCGTGACAGGTCGTCGGGGGTGGCGACCCAGTCGGCGTCGGCGTAGGTGAGGATTCGTTTCACCTCGCCGGGTAGCAGATCGTAAGCGGTCGCCCCGGTTTCCGGGACCGGCGTGTGCGGCGAAACGGACACCGGCACCGGGATCAACGGAATGCGGATGCCGTCCCGGTTCAGCTCCCTCAAAACCGTCAGATACGCCCGCGGCAAATGGTACGGCGAGACGACCAGCGCCATACTGCCCAGGCCCAGCCCGCGCACCCGCTCCACCATCCACTTGGCCTGCAGCCCGGTGTTAGGCGCCGCTGACGGCTGAATGTGCACCCCGTCGACGCGGCGCAACCCGAGCCCGCGCAGATAGTCGAGCGTGATGTCGACATAGGTGGCCTCTGCCGGGTTCCCCTTCGCCACCAACAGGTTCCGCAGCCGGGGGTTGGCCTCCCAGTCGCGGATCGCGTGGGTGAGGCGCCACTCCTCGCCCTGCCCGCTGGCGATGGCCAGCGCCTCGACGTCGTCGGCCGCCGACCGGGGCAGGGAAAGGATCATCGTGATGGCCTTCAGCACGTCCAGGAGCCGGGCGGCCGGCACGCCGGACAGGTCCTCGTCGGACACGACCCGAGGCGGTGGAACAACGGATTTCAGCGGAATGCTCCGATCGGTGAGCGGCAACAAGCGGACAGATATCAGGGGTCGCCCGGACCGCTCGACCTCCGTTACGTTACCGGGCGTAAGGGCGTTGTAGTCGTTTCGTGAAACTCCTTCGGGTCCGTCCGGAAAGGAAAGTTAATGGAACTCTGCCTCGATATCCGCACCGCAGGTTTGCTCCAGCGCCGCCTCGAGGAGGCCGTCCGCGGGGCCGGGCCGGTGCTGCGGCCGGTCCTGCTGCCCGTCCTGCACCGGCCGGCCAAACGGCTGCGCCCGGCCCTGCTGCTCGCGATGGCCGGCGGCCGCCGCGACCGGGCCGCGATCAGCTGCGCCGCGGCGATCGAGCTGCTGCACCTGAGCTCGCTGATCCACGACGACCTGATGGACGAGTCGCCGCAGCGGGGCGGCCTGCGTTCGGTGCACGTCACGCACGGGCCCGGCATGGCGATCGTCGCGGGGGACCTGCTGGTGGCCGAGGCGATCGCGGCGCTCGGCGAGGTGGACCCGCGGTGCGCGGCCGACGGACTGCGGGCGTATGCCGAGATGTGCCGCGGCCAGGCCGGGGAGATCGACGCCCAGCGTCAGCTCATCGACGTGGACCGGCATCTGGAGATTCTGGCCGGTAAGACCGGTGCGCTGCTGAGCGCGGCCTGTTCGATCGGCGCGGTGCTGGGCGGCGGGCCGAGCGAGCCGGCGGCCCGGTTCGGGATGTCGGTCGGGATGTTGTTCCAGATCGTCGACGACCTGCTCGACCTCTGTGCCACCGCGGCCGAGGCGGGCAAGCCGGTCGGGCAGGACCTGGCCAACGGCGTCTACACGTTGCCGTCGCTGCTGGCCGCGCGGCACCACGGCAGCGCCTTCGCCGACGTCCTCGATCGCGGTGATCTCGAGGCGGCGGCCGAGATGGCCGGTGAGGGTGAGATTCTCGCCGAGGTCCTGCACTACGCGCGGCATTACGCGGCCGTCGCCGAGGCGAGCCTGCGGGAGCTGCCGGCCCGGCCGGTGCTCGCGGCGCTGCCGGATGAGCTGCTGGAACGCGCCACCATGATGCGGGCCTCGGCCCTGCGGCCCACGGCGCCGGCGCGATGACCAAGGCGATCACGGCGCCGGCGGCGCGATGACCACGGCGATCACGGCGCCGGCGGTGCGATGACCACGGCGGTCAGCACCAGGCCACGATCGACCAGGAACGAGCCGGACAGCGCGGTCAGCGGGGGCGCTCCGTCCAGCCGGTCGCCGGGCACCAGCAGGTGCGCGGTGAAGGTCCCGGCCGCCGGGTCGAGGTCCAGGCGCGCGTCGTCGAAGCCGAGCCACCGCCCGGTCAGCGGAAACCACGCCTTGTAGACCGATTCCTTGGCGCTGAACAGCAGCCGGTCCCAGTGCAGCGCCGGGTCACCCTCGGTGGCCCGGCGCAGGGTTTCCAGGTCACCGGGGGCGACGACCGATTCGAGTACGCCGTCGGGCAGCGGCCCGTGCGGTTCGGCGTCGATACCCACCGACGACAGGTCCGCCGACCGTGCCACCGCCGCGGCCCGGTATCCGGCGCAGTGTGTCAGGCTGCCGACCGCCCCGGCGGGCCACAGCGGCTCGCGTCTCGGCCCCGGCCGGATCGCCACCGGGGGAAAACCCAGCAGGCCCAGCGCCTGCCGGGCGCAGCGCCGGGCGGTGATGAACTCGCGGCGGCGCCCCTCGACCGCGTGTGCGATCAGGTCGGCCTCGCCGGGGAACGGCCGCTCGTCCGGCACGTCGCCGTACGCCTCGGCGGTCCGGACCACGCCCGGCAGCAGCTTGTCGATCATCGCGGGCCGGCCAGGATGCGGCGCATCGGCGACGGGTCGCCGGACCGGCGCTTCCACTCGCGCGGGTAGCCCAGCGACACCTCCTCGAACGGCACGCCGTCGTAGTTCGTCGAGCGGGGGATGTGCAGGTGGCCGTAGACGGCCGCGGCCGCCCGGAAGCGCAGGTGCCAGTCGGCGGTCAGTTCGGTGCCGCACCACTGGGCGAACTCGGGGTACCAGAGCACGTCGGTCGGCTGCCGCACCAGCGGCCAGTGACTGATCAGCACGGTGGGCAGGTCCGGGTCGATCGCGGCCAGGCGGGCCTCGGTCGCGGCGACGCGCGCCCGGCACCAGGATTCCCGATTCGGGTACGGGTCGGGATGCAGCAGCGACTCGTCGGTGCAGACCACGCCGGCCTCGTACGCCCGCTCGAGCGACTCCTGCTTGGTGGCGGCCCCCGGCACCCGGAACGAGTAGTCGTACAGCTGGAACAGCGGCGCCACCACCACCGGGCCGTCCGGACCCTGCCAGACGGGGTATTCGTCCTCGGGCGTGACGACGTCGATGTCGCGGCACATGCGTACCAGGGCGTCGTAGCGCGCCACCCCGCGCAGCTGGACCGGATCGCCGGGGTGGGTCCACAGCTCGTGGTTGCCCGGCGCCCAGATGACCGTGGCGAACCGCTCGCGCAGCGACCTCAGCGTCGCCTCGATGTCGGCGAACCGTTCGCCGACGTCGCCGGCCACGATCAGCCAGTCGCCGTCCGTCTCGGGCGCGAGGGCCTCGGAGATCAGGCGGTTCTCCTGGTACGCGACGTGGAGATCGCTGACGGCTAACAGTGAGCTGGGCACACCGGAATCCTTCCACCGTCGCGCCCCGGCCGTCCCGGGTCGTCCGGGGGAGTAGGGGTTGTCCGTCCCGGCGGCCGTTGCCAGGCTCGGACGGACATCGACGGTACGGGGGCCGGCATGACGAGCGTGATCGGGAACGAACGCGAGGCCTGGCAACGGATGGCGCTCGCGGCGCTGCGCCGGGTGGGCCGCGCGCCGGCCGGCGCGGAACCGGCCGAGGTGCCGGACCTGCTGGCCACCACGACCTACGACGGGCTCACCGTGCGGCCGCTGTACGGGCCGGAGACCGAGGTGCCGGCGCCGCTGCCCGGCCTGCGCCCCGGCGGCCTGCCGTGGGGGGTGCGACAGCGCTACACCGAGGCGGATCCGGTCGCGCTGCGCGAGGACCTGGCCGGCGGGGTCACCGAGGTGTGGCTGTCCGGCGCGGCCGAGGACCTGCTGGAACAGATCGACCTCGCCGAGGTCGGCGTCGTGCTCGACGAGGGCTGCCTGGACCGGCTGCTCGACGCGGCCCGCCGGCACGGGGTCGCGGCCACGGCGATCACCGGGAACCTGGGCGCCGACCCCCTCGCCGTGCGCGCCCGCACCGGCCGGCCGGGTGACACCGAGCGGCTCGTGCGGCTCGCGGCCGGCTGCGTCGCCGGGCTGCCCGGCATGCGGGCGGCCACCGTGGACTCCACCGTCTACCACGACGCCGGCGGCGGCCACGCGGACGTGCTGGCCTGCTCGATCGCGACCGGCGTGGAATACCTGCGGCTGCTCACCGGCGCCGGCCTGGAGCCGGCCGACGCGTTCGGTCAGCTCGAGTTCCGGTACGCGGTCGGCGCCGACCTGTTCGACTCGATCGCGGTGCTGCGGGCCGCCCGCCGGCTGTGGGCCCGGGTGGCCCGCGAGTGCGGCGCGCCGGTGGCCCAGCGGCAGCACGCGGTCACCTCGTCGGCCATGCTGACCGCGCTCAGCCCCTGGTCGAACATCATGCGGACCACCGTGGCGTGCACCGCGGCGGCGGTCGGCGGCGCGGACGCGGTGACCGTGGCCGCGTTCGACGATCTGCTGCCCGGGCGCGGCGAGCCGGGCCGGCGCCTGGCCCGCAACGTGCAGGCGGTGCTGCGCGAGGAGGCGCACCTGCACCGGGTCGCCGACCCGGCGGCCGGTTCCTGGTATGTCGAGCAGCACACCGAGGATCTCGCCGGGCGGGCCTGGGAGCGGTTCCGGGAGATCGAGCGGGCCGGCGGGATGAGCGCGGCCCTGGACTCCGGGCTGGTGGCGGGCCGGCTGGCGGCCACCCGGCGGGCCAGGTCGGCGGATCTGGCCCGGCGGCGGCCGCCGATCGTGGGCGTCAGCCGGTTCGTCGACCCCGGCCCGGTCCCGCTGCCCGCGCCGGCCGCCGGCCCGGACCTGGGCGGCGGCCTGCCCGTTTTCCGGTACGCGGAGACGTTCGAGCGGCTCCGGGCGCGCACCGAGGAGCATGCCGCGGCGACCGGCGCCCGGCCCGCGGTGCTGCTGGTCGGCCTCGGCCGTCCGGCGGCCCGGACCGCCCGCGGCGACTTCGCCACCGATCT
>NZ_JBEZXZ010000281.1:0-9047 GCF_040638275.1 Actinoplanes sp. NPDC026623
GCCGCCGTCGCGGAACCGCTCGCCGGCACCGGCGATCGGGCCGGGCCGTCCGCCACGATCACGGTGACCAACCGGCACGGCCTGCACGCCCGCCCGGCCGCGCGGCTCGTCGCGCGGGTCCGGGAGTACGACGCCCGGGTGGAGCTCCGCAACCGCGGCACCGGATCGCCGTGGGTGCCCGCGTCCAGCCTCTCCCGGGTCGCGACCCTCGGCGCGCTGCGCGGACACGAGATCGAGGTGCGCGCGTCGGGTGCGCAGGCGCGGCAGGCCGTCGACGGGGTCGTGGCGCTCGCCGCCCGCGCCTTCGACGAGGCGGACGCCGGGGAGCCCGCCGCCCCGGATCGGGCGACCGCCGCCCGGGACGGCGATTCCGCCGCCGCGGGCGCGGAGCCGGGCCCCGCCGGCGCGGCCGCGGTCGCGCCGATCCATCCGGGACGGGCGGCGTCGCCGGGGATCGGGATCGGCCCCGCCTGGCACCCCCAGGCGGACGCACCCCGCATCCCCGACGTCGCATCGCAGGGCACGGCGCCGGAGTGGCGCCGGATCGAGGGGGCCCTGGCCACGGTCCGGCGGGACCTGCACCGGCTCCGCGCCGGCACGGCCCGCGACGCCGGGGACGCCCAGGCGGAGATCTTCGACGCGCACCTGATGCTGCTCGACGACGCCGACCTGCTCGCCGACGTGCGCTCCCGGATCTCCGGCGGCGCCGGCGCCCCGCAGGCCTGGTCGGCGGCGACGGAACGGATCGCCGCCGAGTTCGCCGCGCTGGCCGACGAATACCTCAGCGCCCGGGCGGGCGACGTCCGCGCGGTCGCCGCGCAGGTGCTGCGGGCCCTGCTCGGCGAATCCACCGCGGCGCCGCCGGGCTCCGGCGTGCTGATCGCCGCCGAGCTCACCCCGGCCGAGGCGGCCGGCCTCGATCCCGGGCGGGTGGCGGGGGTGCTGCTCGCGTACGGGAGCCCGACGTCGCACGGCGCGATCCTCGCCCGCGCCCGCGGGGTCCCCACGGTGGTCGGCCTGGGCCCGGCGGTGCTCGGGATTCCCGCCGGCACGCCGGTCGCCCTGGACGGCGGCACCGGTGAGGTCGTCGTGGCGCCGGACGAGCCGGTGCTGGCGGCGTTCCGGGCCCGGGCCGCCGAGCAGGCGTCGCGCCGCGAACGCGCGCGGGCCCGCGCCGGGGCGCCGGCCGTGACCCTCGACGGCGTGCCCGTCGCCGTCGGCGCGAACGTGGGGTCGCCGGCGGACGCGCGCGCCGCCGCCGAGCACGGCGCCGACCTGGCGGGACTCGTGCGCACCGAATTCCTGTTCCTCGGCCGCGACGCGGCGCCGGACGCGGACGAGCAGCTGGCCGTCTACACCGAGATCGCGGAGGCGCTCGGCGGGCGGCGGATCACCGTACGCACCCTCGACGTCGGCGGCGACAAGCCCCTGCCGTACGTGCCGGCGGCCGCCGAGGACAACCCGTTCCTGGGCGTACGCGGCATCCGGCATTCGCTCGAGCATCCGGCACTGTTCGGTGAACAGCTGCTGGCGATCGTCCGGCTGGCGTACGAGGTGCCGGTCAGCGTCATGTTTCCCATGGTCAGCACCGTGCACGAGGTGCTGTGCGCGCGCCGGATGCTCGACGACGCCGTCGCGCGCGCCGGCGGTGGCCCGCCGTCCGGCCTGCGGGTCGGAATCATGATCGAGGTCCCGGCGGCGGCGCTGAAGACCGCCGCGTTCGCGCCGCACGTCGACTTCGTCAGCATCGGGACCAACGACCTGGCCCAGTACGCGCTGGCCGCCGAGCGTGGCAACGCCGCGCTCGCGGCGCTGTCCGACGGCGCCGATCCCGGGGTGCTCCGGCTGATCGAGGCGGTGTGCCGGGGCGCCGGGCGCGGGGTCTGCGTCGCGGTCTGCGGCGAGCTGGCCGGGGACGAGGCGGCGGTGCCCCTGCTGACCGGGCTCGGCGTGCGGGAGCTGAGCGTGGCGCCGCGGTCGGTGCCGGTGGTCAAGGAGGCCGTCCGCGCCACCCGGCTCGCCCGTGCCGCCGCGGCCTCGGCGCGGGCACTGGATCTCGCGGACGCCGCGGCCGTGCGCGCCCTGCTGGCGGACGAGCTGGGTTCAACGCCGGGCATGTCAGGTTCTCGACACTAGGAAGCGAGATCGTTTAGTTCCGCTCCGGTCATGACGATTGCTAATTTCATCCGGCAATACGAATTGGCGCGGCTGCCAATGGAGCCATTCGGCGGCCTTTGCCGCGGACGGCAAAAGAATTGCGGGTCGCGCCACAATATGAACGTCATTCAGACACGGGCCGGGTTACCGGTCGATTGCCGCAGGAGTTCCTGGTGAAAGTGACGTTCGCAGCGGATCGGGATGTCGAGATCCACTCCATTTACCGCTGGCTCCGATCGGACCGCGACCTCGTTCGATGCGTGGAGGTGGCGGCGCCCACCGGGAGAGACCGCGAGGCCATGGGCGCGGTCGACACGGTCGCGGCGGTCGCCTCCACGGCCGTGGGCCTGGGCCAGCTGGCGTTCGCGTTCGCCGGCTGGCGGCAGACCCGGCGGGACCGCGTCGACTTCACGATCACCCGGCCGGACGGGGCGCGGCTCACCGTCGCCGCGCGCGACGCCGTCACCGGGGAGGCGCTCACCGAGTTTCTGACCGCGTGGTCGGGCGGCGCTCCCGCGGCCACGCAGCGGCGGCCGCGGCGACCGAAGTCGTGACGTTGCGGCTGCCCGATCCGGCCGGATCGAGGGCGGTGGTGATCGGCGTGTCCAAGTACCGCTACCTCGAATCCCTGCCCGCCGTCGCCAACAACGTCGAGACGCTGCACGAGCTGCTGACCTCGGCCGGCGGGTGGCGGCTGCCGCCCGCGAACTGCGTCAAGATTCTCAACCCGCCGTCGGCGAGCGCGGTCCTGCAGAAGGTCCACGCCGCGGCCCGGGAGGCCCGGTCGGCGTTGCTCGTCTACTTCGCCGGTCACGGGCTGCTCGACGACGGCGGCGGGGAACTGCACCTCGCGCTGTCGAACAGCGCCCTGGACCGGATGCACGACGCCCTGGCGTTCGCGGCGATCCGCCGCGAGGTGGTGCAGACCGCGGCGGGCTGTTCGGCCAAGGTCGTTCTGATCGACTCGTGCCACTCGGGCCTGGCGATGACCGGGTTCATGGGCGCGGGGACGTCGGTCGCCGACCTGGCTGTCACCGACGGGGCCTACATCATGACGGCGAGCGGCGAGCAGGCGGTCGCCATGGCACCGGGCGGTGCCCGCTACACCGCCTTCACCGGCGCGCTCGTCAAGGCGGTCCGACGCGGGGTGCCCGGCGGCCCGGCCATGCTCGACATGGACACCGTGTACGACCAGGTGATGCTCGACCTCCGGGCGCAGAACCTGCCGACGCCGCAGCGGCGCAGCCGCAACGACGGCAACCGGATCGTCCTGGCGCCGAACAGCGCCGCGAAGCAGTCCCCCGCCAAGAAGAAGAAGGCCACGCCCCCGGCGAAACCGGCGGCGCAGCCGGCCGCGCCGCCGGCGGCCAAACGGAAACCCGCGGCGCCGCAGCCGGCCGCGCAACCCCCGCGCCGGCGGGCCTCGGTGCGGGCGGGCCGGCGGGACATCGACAAGTCCCGCCGGCTGGTCCGCGCCGCCCTGGGGGAACAGCCCCTGCTGCCGATCGAGGCGGCCGCCGCCCTCCTGATCAAGGAGGTGCCGACGATCTTCGAGGCGAGCTGGGCGGGCGCCGGCACCTGCAAGCTGTTCCTCGCCAAGTACCTGCCCGATTTTCCATACACCCAGAACCGCACCGGCGGTTTCATCGAGGCGCCGCCGCCATTTCCCCGGAACGTGCTCGGGATGCTGCGCCGCCGGCTCACCGCGAAACGCGTGCGCCGCCTGACGATGGCCACCGCGCTGGTCGTCTCCCTTTTCTACGGCGGGCGTGAGGTGGTCGAATTCGTCGATCGGCAGCGTCTCGTGGACCCGGACCTGCAGGTCACCTCCCCGGACGAGGGGAGCCTGACCAGGAGCCGATACACCGTGAAGGTGTCGAAGGCCGCGCCCGACGGCGACCAGGTCATCGCGATGGTGCGTGAGGAGCCCGGCAGGTGGTCGTTCTACCGGTGCACGACCGTCGGCGAGGGCAGCGAGTGCGCGACCGTGCCGATCGGCAAGAAGGACTCCAGGAAGCGGATGCAACTGGCGCTCATCGTGGTGAGCACGAGTCGGGGACGGGCGCTGCTGGGCTCCTCCCCGCCCGACTTCCGCGACACCCCGGCCGCGCTGGCGCCGGTCGCGGCGTCCCGCATCTACGAATACCAGCGGTGAGCGTGCGCCGCCCGGTTGTTGACACGCGGGAAACTCGCGGGCAATCTGTGTTAACGTTCACATAGACCGGCGTGAGTTTCTGGCCCGAAAAGGGGTTCCCATGGGTGTCCGGGTCGCGGCGTTGCTCGCCGCCCTCGTGGCGAGCGCCACGGTCCTCGCCCTCACCGGCGCGCCCGCCGGGGCCGCCGCCGTGACCGTCACCAACGCGACCCAGTTCACCGACACCACGGGCGCGGTCGTGCACGCGCACGGCGGCGGCGTGATCAAGGTCGGCGGCTATTACTACTGGTTCGGCGAGAACCGCAACGCCGACAACACCTTCCGGTACGTCTCCGCGTACCGCTCCACCGACCTGCGTACCTGGGAGTTCCGCAACCACGTGCTCACCAGCGCGTCCGCGGGCGAGCTGGCGTCCGCCAACATCGAGCGTCCCAAGGTGATCTACAACGCCGCCACCGGGCAGTTCGTCATGTGGATGCACAAGGAGACCGCGACCGACTACGGGCAGGCCCGGGCCGCGGTGGCGGTGTCGAGCACCGTGGACGGCGCCTACTCCTACCGGGGCAGCTTCCGGCCGCTGGGCACGTACATGTCGCGGGACATCACCACCTTCGTCGACGACGACGGCACCGGCTACATGGTCTCGGCGGCCAACGAGAACGCCGACCTGAACGTCTACCGGCTGACCGCCGACTACACCGGCGTCGCCGCCCTGGTCCGCAGCTGGCCCGGCGACGTCCGGGAGGCACCGGCGCTGTTCAAGCGCAACGGCGTCTACTTCATGCTGACCTCCGGCGCCACCGGCTGGAGTCCCAACCAGCAGAAGTACTCGTCGGCCACCTCGATCACCGGCACCTGGAGCGCCTGGCGCAACGCCGGCGACGCGACCGCCTACGGGTCGCAGACCGCGTACGTGCTGCCGATCGCCGGGACGTCGGCCACCTCGTATTTGTATCTGGGTGACCGTTGGGGCAACTCCATCGGCGGCACGGTGAACGACTCCCGCTACGTCTGGCTGCCGCTGCGCTTCCCGAGCAGCACCACCATGGCGATGGACTACTTCCCGTCGCTGGTCATCGACGCGGCGGCCGGCACCGTGAGCGGGCCGCCGGGCAGCTACGTCAACGTGGTCGCGCGGCACTCCGGAAAGTGCCTGGACGTGGTGGGCGCGTCGACCGCCGACAACGCCGAGACCATCCAGTACGCCTGCGGCGCCGGGTTCAACCAGCAGTGGCGCCGCGTCGACCTGGGCAACGGCTACGTGCAGCTCGAGGCCCGGCACAGCGGCAAGTGCCTGGACGTGGCGGGCGGGTCCACCGCCGACAACGCCCGGGTCGTGCAGTTCGCCTGCGGCGCGGGCACCAACCAGCAGTGGCAGCTCCAGGACGCCGGCGGCGGCTATCAGCGGTTCGTGGCCCGCCACAGCGGCCGGTGCCTCGACGTCATCGGCGGCGGCACGGCCGACGGCGTCCGGCTCATCCAGTACGCCTGCGGCACGGGCGCCAATCAGCAGTGGCTCACCCGTACGGTTTGAGGCTTCTCGATCGGTTTGCGACCGTTCGGTGGGAGTTGCGGCAGACGAGACGGTCGGTCGTGCCGAGGGTCCGAACCGGACGGACCCGGAGGGCCGTGTGACCCCTTACCTGCGTTCCGTGACGTATCTATGTTGCTGGATGTCGGAACCATCGTCTCCGGAGGGGAGAACACATCGTGGTGTCTCGCTCGTCACGACGACGTCTCGGCGGCCTGGCCGCCGTGGCGGTGCTGCTGGGGACGTTCGTCGTCGCCGGCCCCGCGCAGGCGACGTCCAGCGACAACCGAGTCAGGCAACTCACCAGATCGGTCACCCTGGCCGGCGTGCTGCGCCACCTCACGGCCCTGCAGGTGATCGCCGCGCACAGCGGCGGCACCCGGGCGTCCGGCACGCCGGGGTTCGGCCGCAGCGCGGACTATGTGGCGACGCTGATGCGCCTGGCCGGGTATCACGTCACCCGCCAGCCGTTCCAGTTCAACTTCTGTGAGGACACCGGCTCGTCGTTCGCGCAGAACGCGCCCGCACCGACCACCTATGTGGATCAGGTGGACTACGACGTGCTGGACTGCTCCGGCGACGGCACGGCGACCGGCACGGTCGTGCCCGTCGACCTGCAACTGACGACGCCGAACACCAGCACCTCGGGCTGCGAGGCGAGCGATTTCACCGGCGTGGCCGGCAACATCGCGCTGGTGCAGCGCGGCACGTGCCCGTTCGGCCAGAAGGCGGCGAACGCCGAGGCCGCCGGCGCGACCGGGGTGATCATCATGAACCAGGGCAACACGACCGGTCCGGATCGCCAGGACCTGTTCCTCGGCACGCTGGGCACCCCGGTCGGCATCCCCGCCATCTCCGTCTCGTACCCGCAGGGCGTCGCGTTCGCCGGCACCCCGGGCCTCGACGTGACCATCACGACCGAGACCATCGCCGAGGTGCGCAGCACCGAGAACGTCATCGCCGAGTCGCGCTACGGCGACCCCGACGAGGTCGTGATGGCCGGCGCCCACCTCGACTCCGTGCCCGGCGGGCCCGGCATCAACGACAACGGCTCCGGCAGCGCCGGCATCCTCGAGGTCGCGCTGCAGATGCGCGACTTCAAGACCAGGAACAAGGTCCGGTTCGCCTGGTGGGGCGCCGAGGAGGCCAACCTCGTCGGATCGACGTTCTACGTGAACAGCCTCAGCGAGGCCGACCACGCCAAGATCGCCCTCTACCTGAACTTCGACATGATCGGCTCGCCCAACTACACCTTCGGCGTGTACGACGGCGACGACTCGGCGGCCGAGGGCGCCGGGCCCGGGCCGGCCGGCTCGGCGCAGATCGAGGCGGTCTTCCAGGCCTACTTCGCCGCCCAGCACCAGGCCACCGCGCCGTCGGACTTCACCGGCCGCTCCGACTACGGGCCGTTCATCGCGACCGGCATCCCGGCCGGCGGCCTGTTCACCGGGGCCGAGGTCAAGAAGACCGCGGCGGACGTCGCGCTCTGGGGCGGCATCGCGGGCCAGCCGTACGACCCGTGCTACCACGAGGCCTGCGACAGCCTGACCCCCGAGCGTGACGGCGCCGACGCCGCGGTCTACGCCCAGCTCCGCAGGCAGTACCGGCTGTTCGGCAACATCAACACGTTCGCCGTCGACAAGAACGCCGACGCGGTGGCCACGGCGGTCGCCACGTTCGCGTACGACACCTCGTCGATCCCGCCGCGCACTGCGGCGGCGCCGGCGCGGTCGGCGGCCGCCCCGGCGGTCGCGCGGACCGCACAGGGCGACTGGGTCCCGTGACGAACCCGGGGCCACCCGCGCGGGAGGCCGCGGCACCCGGTCAGCTCAGCAGCTCCGGCAGGGTCAGGTTGACCACCGCCTCCGCCGGTGGCAGGCCCCGGCGGCCGACCAGGCCCGCGATCGAGACGACCTCGTCGCGGGCGGCCGCGCCCAGCGCGGCGTCGTCCAGTTCTGCCCGCATGGCGGTGGCCACCCGGCGCTGGTCGGCCGGCGTCAAATCCGGCGAGGTGTAGATGCGGACGAGCAGTTCGTCGCGCAGCCGCTCGAAGCGGTTGGTCTCGTGGCGCAGCTGCGCCTCCTTGGCCGCGCGCAGCAGCTCGTCGAGCTCGGGGAACGCCCAGTCGTCGCGTTCGCGGACCGACTGGATCTCGATCAGCAGGTAGTCGACGCCGTCGAGCGGGGCGCCGCGGTACCGCAGGCCGCCGGGGCCCAGGTCGAGCTTGTCCACGTCGAAGTCGCGGGCCGGGGTATTGATCACGACGAGGTGTCCGGGTGCCAGCCGGTCAACGGTGGCGCCGGCGCCCGCGTACTCCTTGTCCACCAGCAGAACCGGGCTCTCACCGGCGTCCTCGATCGCGGACTCGATCCTGTCGATGCCGGCCGCGACCTGTTCGCCGATCCCCGCCAGCGCCGACACCGACGGCGCGACCAGGGACGCGAAGCCGCCGACGATGTCCAGCGCGAGCCGCAGCGCGTCGTCGGACTTCACCGAGTACAGGCAGGCCTGCACGGCGACGGTGCCGCCCGCGTACGGCAGCCAGCCGGTCAGGCTCCCGGAGCGCGGCCCGGGCGCCTCCTGCCCGGGCGGCGACTGCAGGATCGTCGACTTCGTGGCGCCGAAGCCGCCGGCGTACGACAGCGTCACCGACGCCCGCAGCGCCGGGAACACGTCGGCGGCGTGCCGGCGCGCCTCGGCGAGGAACATGTCGGTGAGCCAGAGCCGCAGGTAGCTGTCGCGGGTGACGGGCTGCGCCGCCGCGGGTGCGGCGATGAAGTGGTGGACCAGATGCTCCGACTCCGTTCCCCACCAGCGGCGGGCCCGGTCGGTCATCCTCTGTACGGCGCTCAACTGTTCTCTCCCTCGCTCAGGAACAACACGACGTGTCCGGGGTCCCGGCCCAGCCCCTCCCGCACGTCGGCGGCGAGGGCGACGAGGTCCGGGTGGCTCGGGGCGGCGGGCCGGGCGGCCAGCGCCGCGACGTGCCGGGCGATCGTGGGCTCGGCGGTCTCGGGCAGCGCCGGCACCAGCAGCAGGGCGCGTACGCCGGCGTCCATGCAGCGCACCGCGAACCGCAGCGCCTCGATGTCGCGTACCGGATCGGTGGTCGACCGGTCGGGGTGGGCGCAGCCCTGCACGACCACGAGGGCGGCACCGCGCCGGGCGAGCCCCGCGGGCGTGACGACGACCGGGTCGGCGGCC
>NZ_JBEZXZ010000282.1:0-8989 GCF_040638275.1 Actinoplanes sp. NPDC026623
CCCGCCCGGCCCGGACCCCGCCGGGCGGGGTTCCGCGGCGGGTGGCGACGGCCGCCGGGGCCAGGCAGGCGGCGGCGGCCGTCAGCAGGGCCGGTCGGGCGCCGAGGTGGACCGCCGCCGCACCGAGCGGGGTCGTCAGCGCGATCGGGCCGAACATCACGGTGTTCGCGGTCGCCGACACCCGGCCCAGCATCGCCCCCGGCGCGTGGATCTGCACCGCGGTCACCGCCGCGATCAGCGTCCACGGCAGGCCGGCGCCGCCGATCACCGCGCCCGCCACCAGCGCCGGCCACCAGGGCAGGCACCGGGCCAGCAGGCCGGCCGCGAACAGCACCGCGCCGGTCACCGCAAGGAACACGACCCCGCGGCGGGCGATCATCCGGCCCGCCGCGAGACCCGCCACGATGGACCCGGCACCCTGCGCGCTGAGCAGCACCCCGAGGAAGGCGGCGGCCAGACCCAGATCCGCCGTCACCACCTGGTACTGCGCGGCGGTCGCGAAGCCCGACATCGCGATCGAGACCGCGGCCAGGGCGACAACCGTCCGCAGCGGCGACCGGCCCGCCAGCACCTTCAGCCCGGCGCGGACGCCGCGCCCGGCCGGTGGGGTCCGCGCCGGCGCCGATCGCAGCCGCAGGGCCGGGTACAGGACGGCGGCCAGGACCGGCATCGCCGCGCTGAGCGCCGCGACCGCCGCGCCGCCGCGCCACGCGTAGAGGCCCGCGCCCGCGAGCGGGGCGATCAGCTTCATGCCCTCCTGCGCGCTCGAGCGCCAGCCGTTGACGTCACCGAGCTCCCCCGGCGGGAGCGCAGCCGGCAGCAGCGCCGACTCGCCCGCGTCCAGCAGGACATAACTGATCCCGTACGCGGCGCAGACGCAGTAGATCAGCCAAGCCTGTGCGGGTGAGCGGACCGTGAACAGGCTCAGCAGCGCCGCGGTGAGCAGCAGGTTCACGGCGATCAGCAGGGGGCGGCACGGCACCCGGTCGAGCAGGCCGCCGAGCCACGGGCCGAACAGCGTCGGCGCGTAGACGCAGAGCCCGGCCAGCGCCGCCCGGCTCGCGGACCCGGTGAGATCGAGGATCCAGATGCCCGCCACCAGGGACATCGCGCCGCCGCCGAAGCCGGACAGCAGGGAGATCCCCACGAACAGGACGGCGTTGCGCCGCATTCCGCCTCCAAGATTGAGCCTGGAAGACTCATATCCTCGGAGTTTCGGGGGCCCGACTACAAGAGCTGGACACTTTGTCAACGGTCCATTGACAGCGCCCGTCGGAGGGCGTCGAGGCCGACGCGGACGTGTCCGGGCAGCCGGTCCCGCTCGACGCGAGCCAGGTCGGCGGCGGCCTGCTCGGCGAGCGCGAACAGCCCGCCGGGCGGGGCGTCCAGGGCCGTCGCGACCGTCGCGCGCACCAGGGCGGCGCGGGTGAAACGGCCCTCCCAGCGGCGGTCGGCGGCGATGGCCCGGTGCAGCTCGTCGACCGCGACGCGGAGGATCACGATGCTGTGCGCGTACCGGAGGTCCTGGTCGTGGCGCCGCGACCGGGCGGCCGTGACCAGCCGCTGCCGGCGCTGCTCGGCGGCCTGGCGGCTCGCCAGGCCGAGCGCCGCCGCGACCTGGACCCACGTCGCGCCCGCCTGGCGGGCCCGGTCGATCAGCTCGAGCTCCCGCTCGTCGAGACGGGCCCGCGCGGCGCCGATCTCCCCGAGCCGCTCGAGCTCCGGAGCCGGCGCCGCGGGATCGGTCATGATGTCAACGATACGTTGACATGCACCCTCCCTACCGGGCGGCGGTGCCGCAGGTGTCCTCCTGCGGCAGCGCGCCCTCCGGGCGCGCGGCCGTGGCGACCGCCGACCGGTCCGGGGGCGGGCCCGCGTCGACCATCGACCCCGGACGCCGCGGCAGCAGGGCGGTGATGACGGCCGCGGCGGCCACGAATCCGGCCGCGACCAGGTAGGCCCGGGCGTAGCCGTCGCGCAGCGCTACGGACTCGCCGAGCCCGGACGCGAGGCTCGAATCCGTCACCCGGGCCGCGACCACCGCGAGCACCGCCAGCCCCAGCGCCCCGCCGGCCTGCTGCGCGGTGTTGGTGAGACCGGACACCAGGCCGGTCTCGCGCGGCTCCGCCCCGGCCATCGCCAGCATGATGATCGCCGGGATCACCACGCCGATGCCCAGGCCCATGATGATCAGCGACGGCAGCACGTCGGCCGCGTACCGGGGATCGGCCGGGACCCGGGCCAGCAGCAACAGCCCCGCGGCCAGCGTGCCGAGCCCGGCCAGCAGGACCGGGCGGACGCCGAAGCGGGCGATCACCCGCGGCGCCACCAGCAGCGACAGCACGCCGATCACGATCGGGGTCGGCAGGAAGGCCAGGCCGGTGCCGATCGAGTCCAGGCCGAGCACCCGCTGCATGAACAGGGCGCTCACGAACTGGAAACCCATGCCGGTCGCGAAGATCAGCACCACCGCAGCGCTCGTGGCCAACAGCCGGCGGCGGCGCAGGATCCGCAGCGGCACGAGCGGGTTGCGGGCGTACCGCTGGCGGATTCCGAAGCCCACGACCAGCAGCAGCGCCGCCACCGCGTACCGGAGGCCGCCGTCCACGATGGCGTAGACGCCGAGCGACAGGCCCAGCGTGATCATGGCCGCGCCGCTCACATCGAGGCCCTCGCGCGGGCCGGTTACCGCCTCGCGCGGCACCACCCGCAGCGCCGCGACCAGCACGGCCACCCCGATCGGCACGTTGACCAGGAAGATCCACGGCCAGCCGACGGCATCGGTCAGCAGCCCGCCCGCGACGAAGCCGACGGCGGCGCCGCCGGCCTGGGTGAAGCTGAAGACGCCGATCGCACGGGCCTGCGCGCCGGGCTCCGGGTAGAGCCGCACGATCAGCGAGAAGATCACCGCGGACGCCAGCGCGCCGCCGACGCCCTGCACGAAGCGGCCCGCGACCAGCAGCGGCGCCGTGCCGGCGAGTCCGCAGAGCAGGCTCGCTCCGGTGAAGACGACGAGTCCGATGAGGAACACCCGGCGGGCGCCGACGAGGTCGCCGAGGCGGCCGGCCAGCAGCAACAGCCCGGCGAAGCCGATCAGGTAACCGTTGACCACCCAGGCGACGCCGGCCGGCGAGAAGCCCAGGTCGATCTGGATCGCGGGGACGGCGACGGCCACGATCGTGCTGTCCAGCACGATCATCAGCGCCATCGAGCAGAGCACGGCCAGCGCGGCGGCACGCCGGCGGTCACGAGGTGGTACGGAAGCAGCCATGATTCGACCGTAGCAGATAGTCTGCTTGCGGACTATCTAGTTCTCACCTACTTGCGCGTTGCCGGGCCCTCCGCACGGGCCGGGGTCCCGGCTCGGCACCCCCGTCGACAAGCTGCACCAGCGCCGCCACGAACGCCTCCCGCTCCGGCTCGGGCAGGGCGCCCAGCGCCTCGGCATGCACCCGGTCGACGATCCGCTGCCCCTCGATCGCCGCGGCCCGGCCGGCGTCGGTGACCGCGATGATCCGGGCCCGGCGATCGGTCGCGGACTGGCGGCGCTCGGCCAGGCCGCGCCGCTCCAGGTCGTCGACGGTGCCGACCATCGTCGTCTTGTCGAGATCGGCGAGGGCGGCGAGCTGGATCTGGGTCCGCTCCTCCTCCAGCGCGTGCACCAGGACGCACTGCATGCGGGCGGTCAGGCCGACGTCGGCGAGCGCGGCGGAGAGCCGGTTCGCCAGCGCGTGGCCGGCCATGTTGAGCAGGCCGGTGAGGTCGCGGGCGGTGCGCTCGGGCGCTGCGGAAGACATGAATACACCCTACTCCGGGATCATCCCGTACCGGATAGTTCCACTGATGGACGACCGACGGACCCCCGTGTGGACCCGCCGGTCGTCGCCTCAGTGCGCGGCCAGCGCCGCCCAGCCGGGGGCCGTCGGCACCCGGCGCAGCGGCATCCGCGCCTCCGCCGGCGTGCGGTCGCCCTTTCGCTGGTTGCAGCGCCCGCAGGCCGCGACGGTGTTGAGCCACGTGTTGCCGCCGCCACGCGAGCGTGGCAGGACGTGGTCGATGGTGGACGCCGCGCCGCCGCAGTAGGCGCAGGTGCGGCCGTCACGGCTCAGCACGCCGCCGCGGGACCAGGACGGTCCGCGGCTGTGCCGCCAGCGGGTCACCACGTAGCTGACCAGCCGGACGACGGTCGGGATCGGGAAGACGCCGATGCGCGCGTCCGGCCGCGCCTCCTCGACGACCGCCACCTCGCGGAACAGCATGCGGATGGCGTGCCGGACGCTGACCCGGTGCAGAGGCCCGAAGTCGGCGTTGAGAACAAGGACCACACTCATCGCGGGTCACCTCCTCTTTTTCCCGTACACGCAAAAGCCGCCCGCACCCGAACACGGGTACGAGCGGCGACCGGCGGGCGCGCAAGGCGTCAGCCGGGGCCGTCTGCCCCGCTCTCGTACCGGTCGGCCGTCACGTGATCTCCCTAGGTCCCGGTGGTCCGGAACACGTCGTTGGTGAAGAAGGTAGAGGCGGCGGCCACGGTGGACAACCGAATAAAGATCGCTCAACCGGCCCGATCGGCCCGCACCGCGCCCATCAGCTGGACGAGTCCGGCCAGGCCCAGCCCGGCCCAGACGACGGCCGCCGCGATGATCACCGCGGTCTCCCACCCCGGGTGCGCGAGGCCGGCGAGCCCGCCGATCAGCAGGCCGCTGATCGCCACCGAGACCCGGGTGGGCCGCTCCCCCACGGTCACCCGGCCGAGGCCACGCATGCCGCCGGCGGCGGCCCGGGCCCGCACGTACTCGTGCAGCCAGCTCACCGCGCCGGCGGCGACGACCAGCCAGCCCGGCGCGCCCGCGATCCAGAAGGCGGCCAGCCAGGCCAGCTCGCCGAGCCGGTCGGCCACCGAGTCGTAGACGAATCCGATCCGGGAGGTCCGGCCGGTGACCACCGCGACGGCACCGTCGAGCCCGTCGGCGCCGGCCGCCAGCAGCACCAGCGCGGCGCCGAGCAGCAGCCCGGCGTTGCCGAGCAGGGCGGCGGCCGGCACGCCGAGGCAGAGCAGCAGCCCGAACGCGGTGACGGCCGTCGGGCCCACGCCGAGCCGGCCGAGCAGGCAGCCGGCGCGGTAGGTCAGCCGGATCCAGCCGCGCACGACCGGCGAGGCGCCGCGCGGGTCGAAGCCGCCGTGCAGCCCGGACCAGGCCGCGGCGTACTCCTCCCAGGTCAAGCCGGGACGTTGGCGGCCAGGCGCTGCCACACCTCGCGGGTCGCCGTCGAGCGGTTCATGGTGATGAAGTGGATGCCCGGCACGCCCTCGTCGAGCAGGCGCTGGCACATCTCGCTGCACAGGTCGATGCCGAGCGCGCGCACTCCGTCGGCGTCGTCGGCGATGCGCTCGAACCGGGCCTGCAGCGCCGGCGGGAAGGGCGCGCCGGAGAGCTGCGCCGCTCGAGCGATGGTCGCCATTCTCAGGACGGGCATCACACCGGGCACGATGGGCGTGTCGCAGCCCGCGGCGGCCACCCGGTCGCGGAGCCGCAGATACTCGTCGGCCTCGAAGAACATCTGGGTGATGGCGAAATCGGCACCCGCGGCGCACTTGCGGATGAAGTTGCGGGTGTCCGTCTCGACGTCGGCGGAGCGCGGGTGCTTGTAGGGGAAGGCCGCCACCCCGACGCTGAAGTCGCCGGACTCGCGCAGCAGCCGCACCAGGTCCTCGGCGTAGAGCACGCCGTCGGGGTGCCGCACCCACTCGCCCATCGGGTCGCCGGGCGGGTCGCCCCGGACCGCGAGCACGTTGCGGATGCCGGCGCCGGCGAGGCGCCCGATGACGTTGCGCAGCTCGGCGACGGAGTGGTCGACCGCGGTCAGATGCGCCATGGGCAGCAGCGTCGTCTCGGTCGCGATCCGCTCGGTCACCGCGACGGTGGTGTCCCGGGTGCTGCCGCCGGCGCCGTAGGTGATCGAGACGAAGTCCGGCCGCAGCGTCTCCAACTCGCGGATCGTCTGCCAGAGCAGCTGCTCGCCCTCGCGCGACTTGGGCGGCATGAATTCGAACGAGAAGGTCGGATCCGGACGACGAATGAGCTCGCCGATCGCCGGAGACGTCGGGAGCCGCGAAGGAAGTCCGAGAGACACACCAAGACTGTACCGGCTGGCAGTCCCGCCGCGACCGGCTAGGTTTGCCGCGTGACCTCCCCGCTGGAACGCGCCGGCCTGCGGCCGCGTGTCGACAAAGCCCTCGCCGCCTTCCTCGCCGATCGGCGTGTCCAGCTTCTGGCGATCGACGAGGTGCTTGCCGACGTCGCCGACGCGCTCGAGGAGTTCGTGCTGCGCGGCGGCAAGCGCCTGCGCCCGGCGTTCGCGTACTGGGGCTACCGGGGCGCGGGCGGCGTCGACTCCGACCACGTGGTGGCGGCGGTCGCGGCGCTGGAGCTGGTGCAGGCGAGCGCCCTGATCCACGACGACCTGATGGACCGCTCCGACACCCGCCGCGGCGAGCCCTCGGTGCACCGCCGCTTCACCGCCCGGCACGCCAAGGCGGGCTGGGGCGGCGACGGCACCAGCTTCGGAGACAACTCGGCCGTCCTGCTGGGCGACCTGGCGCTGGTCTGGGCCGACGAGCTGCTGCACTCCTCGGGCGTCGACCTGAGCGGGCTGGCCCGGGCGCGGCCGGTCTTCGACACGATGCGCACGGAGGTGATGGTCGGCCAGTACCTGGACGTCCTGACCCAGGCCACCGGGGACACGTCCCTGGAACGGGCCGGCAAGGTGGCGCGGTACAAGTCCGCGAAGTACACGGTCGAGCGGCCGCTGCTGCTCGGCGCGGCCCTGGCCGGCGCGCCGGAGTCGCTGTCGGCGGCGTATTCCGGGTACGGGCTGCCGCTGGGCGAGGCGTTCCAGCTGCGGGACGACGTGCTCGGCGTGTTCGGCGACCCGGCGCAGACGGGCAAGCCGGCCGGCGACGACCTGCGCGAGGGAAAGCGGACATATCTGGTCGCGGCGGCGCACGCAGCACTCGGGCCGGCCGAGCGCGACGAGCTGGAGTCCCGGCTCGGCGATCCGGGGCTGGATCTCGCCGGCGTCGAGCGGCTGCGCGCGATCATCCGCGACTGCGGTGCGCTGGCCCGGACCGAGGAGCGGATCTCGTCGCTGACCGGGCAGGCCCTCGCCGCCCTCGCCGCGGCTGAGCTGGACCGCGACGCCCGGGACGTGCTGCTCGAGCTGGCGGACGCGGCCACCCGGCGCGCGGCGTAGCGGCCTGGTGGCTCAGCGGCCGCGCAGGCGGCGCAGGAGCCCGCTGCCCTCGCCCGCCACCGGGGTGCGCTGCACGCCGCGCCGGCCCAGCCACACCCAGATCGAGAGGGTGAGCAGCACCATCGCGAAGCCGAACAGCAGGTCCTCGACCGGCGCGTGCGCCAGCCGCAGGCCGACGATCGCGTCCGGGTCGTAGATCACGATGCGGCGGCCGGTGAGTATGCCGTTCGACAGCAGCTGGAACGCGATGATGATCGGGTAGGTGGCCCAGAACACGGCCCGGGTCACCAGCCGGGTGCGCAGCACCCACAGGTCGACGGTCAGCGCGCCGAGCACGCCGAACACGGCCGCGGCGGTGTAGGTCATTCGTCGCCCGCCGGACGGCGCAGGACCGCCCGGGTCGCCTCGAAGCCCAGGATCGCGCAGATCGGCACCGCCACGAAGAACAGCACCTCGTCGATCGGCAGCCCGCCGGGCAGCAGGATGCCGGTGGTCTGCTCCGGGTCGAAGCTCCAGTGCCCGGCCGCGATCGCCGCCAGGTCCCACAGCACGAAGACGACCACCACCGGCAGTAGCGTGAGCAGCAGCCGCCGCCACCGGCGCAGCACGTTGACCCTCAGCACCGGCTCCAGCCACAGCGCCGCGGCCAGGCACCCGGCGAGCACGGACAGGTACGCCAGGTGCCGCATGCGCCGTCAGAAACCGAGCGCCTGCGCGCGCCGCTTGACCTCGCGGGCCCGGTCGCCGCCGAGGCCCTTGGCGGCGCAGCCGTCGACGGTCACGTCCGGTTCATAGAGCCACCGGAGGGCTTCTTCGTCGTTGTACCCGTTGTCGCGAAGCAACGTCAGGACGCCGGGGAGGTGCTTGAGCACGGTGCTGTTGGCCACCAGGTCCGCCGGCACCACCCGGATGCCGTCGCGCCGGACCGCGAGCAGCGCGCCGTCGCGGATCATCTGATGCACCTTGCTGATCGACACGCCGAGCTTGTCCGCCACATCGGGCAGGTTGATCCACTCGGTCGGGCCGGTGGGCTGCGGGGCCGCCGCCTCACCCACGCTTACGGAATCGGTCACCCGACCAGCGTGCCATGCCCGCCCCGCGGCTGACCAAGCGGAGCATGCGGAACCGGGAACGCCCCGGCTCCTCGAGATCGGAGAAATGTCCCGATGACCCTGTGGCGGAGAGCCCGCAACGAGGTGGCCGGAGCCTGGCGCTCGGTGCGCTACGACCTGGGCCGGCCCGATCCGGACGCCGAGAAGGCGGGCCCGGCCCCGGCCGGCGAGGTCCGCTACGAGGACGTGACGTCGACCGGGATGAGCACCTTCGGGGGCTTCGGCGCCACCGGCGGACTGCGGACCACGTACGGCGACGAGCTGGTACCCCGTCCGCGCCGGCTGGCCGCCGTGGCGGCGTTCGGCGCCCTCGCGGTCGCGGGCGCCGCGGGCGGCTACTTCGCCGTCGTCACCGGGATCGACGCGCTGGTCGGCGACAAGCCGGCGGGCGCCGAGCCCTATCCGCTGGCGGCGCAGGCGCCCGGCGGCTCCGGGGGTGACCAGTCCAACTCCGGGCTCGGCCGCGGCACCGTGTTCGTGCCCGATATGCCGGCGCCCGCGCCGGCCGCGACCGCGCACACGATCCGGACCCTGCCGGCGACGGCCGGCGCCCCGGCGCGGCAGCATGCGACGGCGCCCCGGCGCCGCGGCACAGTGGACGGCGGCGTCCCGGCGCCCCGGCC
>NZ_JBEZXZ010000283.1:0-8907 GCF_040638275.1 Actinoplanes sp. NPDC026623
GGGCCCGGCGCTTACTGTCTATGCCGCGGGACGGTAGCCCGCCGGCCGGGTGGTGAAGCCGCCGCGGCCGTGGGTGCGGCTGCGCAGCCGGGTCGCGTAGCCGAACAGTTCGGCCAGCGGCACGACCGCGGTGACCGCGCCCGCCGTCGAGCCGGTCACCTGGGCGCGGCGCGCGGCCAGGTCGCCGAGCACGACGCCCAGCGTCTCGGCCGGCGCGGTGACCGTGACCTCGACGACCGGTTCCAGCACCGTCAGCTCGCAGGCGGCCAGGGCCGCCCGCAGACCGAACCGGCCGGCCGCCCGGAACGCCACCTCCGAGGAGTCCTTCGGATGCGTCGCGCCGTCGGTCAGCGTCACCGTCAGGCCCACCACCGGGTGCCCGGCGACCGGCCCGCCGGCCAGGGCCTCCCGGCAGCCGGCCTCGACCGCCCGGACGTACTCGGCCGGTACACGCCCGCCGGTCACGGTGGACGCGAACGCGAAGCCGGTCCCGTCCGCCGGTGTCACGTCGAGAACGACGTGGGCGAACTGGCCCGGCCCGCCGTCCTGCTTGACGTGCCGGTACAGGATCCCCGTCACCCCCCGGGTGACCGACTCGCGGTAGGCGACCTGCGGACGGCCGACCGTCACCTGTACGCCGGTGGTGCGGCGCAGCTTGGTCACGGCCACCTCCAGGTGCAGTTCGCCGAGGCCGGACAGCAGGATCTGCCCGGTCTCCGGATCGGTGCGCACGGCCAGCGAGGGGTCCTCGCCGACCAGCGCCGACAGTGCCGGCGGCAGGCGCTGCGCGTCGGCGCGGGTGCGGGCCTCCACCGCCACCGACACCACCGGCTCCGCCGTCCGCGGCGCCTCCAGCAGCACGGGATGCCGCCGGGTGGACAGCGTCGCGCCGGCCCGGGCGTGCTTGATCCCGGCCACGGCGACGATGTCCCCGGCCACCGCCCGCTCGACGTCGGTGTGCCGGTCCGCCTGCACCCGCACCACCCGGGCCACCCTTTCGGCACGCCCGGCGCCCGCGTCCCACACGACATCGCCCTTGCCGATCGTCCCGTCGTAGACGCGCAGATACGCCAGCCGGCCGGCCCACTTGAACACCAGCGCCGCCAGCGGCCCGCCGGGGTCGCCGGCGGGTGCGGGCAGGTAGTCGACCACCGCGTCGAGCAGCGGCTCCACGCCGATGTTGCGGTACGCGGACCCGCACAGCACCACGACCACCTCGCCGGCGCGGGTGAGGTCCCGCAGCGCCGTACGCAGGGTCTGCTCCGACATCGCGCCCAGCTCCTCGAGTGCCTGCGGGTGGCGTTCCGCGACCGCCTCCTCCAGCTCCCGCCGCGCCCGCCGGGCCGCCGGATCGTCCGCCGCCTGGACCTGCAGGACACCGCCGGGCCAGGTCAGCCGCCGCATCCGGACCAGGTCCACGACGCCGGTGAGGCCGCCCTCGGCGCCGACCGGCACCTGCACCGCCAGCGCGGCGACCCCCAGCCGCTCCCGGATGGACGTCACCGCCGCGGCGAAGTCGGCGCCGGCCCGATCGAGTTTGTTGACGAACGCGATCCGCGGCACCCGGTACCGGTCTGCCTGGCGCCACACGGACTCGCTCTGCGGCTGCACGCCCGCGACGCCGTCGAACACGGCGACCGCGCCGTCGAGCACCCGCAGCGAGCGTTCCACCTCGTCGGAGAAGTCGACGTGGCCGGGCGTGTCGATCAGGTTCAGCCGATGACCGGACCAGTCACAGGAGACGGCGGCCGCGGAGATGGTGATGCCGCGCTCGCGTTCCTGCGGATCGAAGTCGGTGACCGTCGTGCCGTCGTGCACCTCCCCGCGCCTGTGGATCGTGCCGGTCGCGAACAGGACCCGCTCGGTCAGGGTGGTCTTGCCGGCATCGACGTGGGCCAGGATGCCGATATTTCGTACGCGCATGATCTCGGTCTTTCACGAATGGTGTGTGGACGGCGGCAACGCGCCCGCCCGGCCGCCGGTGCTCAGGCGGTCAGGAACGTCCAGCCCCGGTGGCGCAGCCGGGGCTGGGCACACCAGACACGAGAATCAGCTCGAAACGCGAGGTGAGGACGACGACAGCGGTGCGGTAGCGCACGACGTCCCTCCCCTCGCTTCACGGCAACACGACCGAGGGTACGAACCGGCCGCACCACCGTCGATCGAATATCGGCGCCCGCTGCGTGGTTACTGCGGTGAAACGTCGGCTATCTACGCTGCGCAGGTGGACGAGCAGCGGGTGGTCGAGGTGCACGGGCACGCCCGGGCGTTCCGGATGGCGGGTACCGGTCCGACCGTCCTGCTGCTCCTGCACGGCATCGGATCCGACGGCGCCACCTGGGACACCGTCGCGGGAGCGCTCGCCGAGCGTTACACCGTGATCGTGCCCGACCTGCTCGGGCACGGCCGGTCGGCCAAGCCGCGGGCCGACTACAGCATCGGCGGGTACGCGAACGGCATGCGGGATCTGCTCGGCGCGCTCGACGTCGACAGGGTGACCGTGGTCGGCCACAGCTTCGGCGGCGGCGTGGCGATGCAGTTCGCCTACCAGTTCCCGGAGCGGACCGAGCGGCTGGTCGTGGTCGCGGGCGGCGGGCTCGGCCGGCAGGTGAGCGTGGCGCTGCGCGCTCTGACCCTGCCCGGCGCCTCGGTCGCGCTGGGGATCAGCCACCTGCCGCCGTCGCGGCTGGCACTCAGCGCGCTGCGCGCGGCCGCCGGGCTGGTCGCGCCGGCGGCGCTCGCGGCCGACCTGAACGAGGCGTACACAGTGCACGCCGGGCTGGGTGACCCGGCCGCCCGGGCGGCGTTCCTGCACGTGCTGAGGCATGTCGCGGACTGGCGCGGGCAGCTGATCACCATGCGGGATCGCGCCTACCTGGCGCAGGGCCTGCCGGCTCTGGTCGTCTGGGGCGACCGGGACCACGTGCTCCCGGTCGGGCACGCCCGGGCCGCCGCCGAGCTGATGCCCGGGGCGCGGTCGGTGGTGCTGCCCGGTGTCGGGCATTTCCCGCACCGGGAGGCGCCCGCGGAATTCGTCGACGCGGTGACCGACTTCGTCGAGGGAACCAGCCCGAACCGGTGGGACGCCGGTCGCTGGCGTCACCTGCTGCAGACCCGTTCCGGAACTTCTCGGGCAATGGCTGTCGATTAGACGCCCGGTACCGGAGCGGTGTCATGCTGGGGGCATGGCATCGCAGCAGATCCGCGCCTCGGATACTGAACGCGAAGAGGTGGCCCACATCCTGCGGACCGCGATGGGGGAAGGCCGGCTCACGCTCGACGAGGGCGAGCAGCGCCTGACCGCGGTGTACCGGGCCGTCTACCGCGACGACCTGACGCAGCTGACCGCCGACCTGCCCGGTAACGGCCGGCAGGCGCTTGCCGACCTGCCGGCGGCGCGGACGGCGGTCGCGCGGCACCGGCGCCGCAAGGCCGCGGTCGTGGGCGCCGCGATACTGGCGGCGACGGTGCTGGTCGGGGTGTGGCTGATGTCGGGCGCACACATCCTGTTGCCCGGGTTCCTGTTCTTCTTCGTGTTCCTGCGCCCGTTCACGCGTGGCCGGCGCGACCGCTGACGGAGCGCCCGCCGTCAGGCGGGGACGGTGACCTGTGCGCCCAGGCCCTCGGCCAGCAGGCGGCCCGCGTCGGCGGCCGGCAGCGGGCGGGACAGCAGGTAGCCCTGTGCGACGTCGCAGCCCAGCTCGCGCAGCGCCGCCAGCTGGACCTTCTCCTCGATGCCCTCGGCCACCGTGGTCATGCCCAGGCTCTTGCCGAGCCGCACTATCGTGCGGACCAGGGCCTCGTCCTCGAGCTCGCCGCCGAGGCGGTCCACGAACGAGCGGTCGATCTTCAGGATGTCCATCGGGTAGCGGCGCAGGTAGGCCAGCGACGAGTATCCGGTACCGAAATCGTCCATGGCGAGGGTGACGCCCAGCGCCTTCAGGCGTACCAGCTGGGTGAGGTTCTCGTCGGTGTCGGTGAGCAGCACGCTCTCCGTCATCTCCAGGCAGAGCTGGTCGACCGGCAGGCCCGTCTCGGCAAGCACCTCGGCGACGGTGGCGGAGAGGTCGCCGTGCTCGAACTGGCGCACGGAGACGTTCACCGACATCTTGAGCCGGCGGGTGCTGCCCGCGCCCCAGGCCACGGCCTGACGGCAGGCCTCGGCGAGGACCCAGCGGCCCATCGGCACGATCAGCCCGGTCGCCTCGGCGATGCCGATGAAGTCCAGCGGCGAGACGATGCCGCGGGTCGGGTGGTGCCAGCGGACCAGCGCCTCGAAGCCGATGATCTCCCCGGTGCGCAGGTCGACGGTGGGCTGGTAGTGCAGGGCCAGCTCGTCGCGTTCCAGGGCCAGCCGCAGGTCGGCCTCGAGTTCGAGGCGCTGCAGCAGGCCGCTGAGCATCTGCGGGTCGTAGGCGGCCAGGCCGGCGCCGCCCGCGGACTTGGCGCGGTACATGGCCAGGTCGGCGTTGCGCACCAGCTGGTCGATGCCGTCGGCGTCGGCGCCGGAGGCCAGGCCGATGCTCACCGCGACGCGCAGGTCGCGGCCGCCGACCACGAAGTGTTCCTCGAGCGCGGCGGCGATGCGGCCGGCGACGGCCTCGGCGTCGGCGCGGGCGGCGATCGACTCGATCAGCACGCCGAACTCGTCGCCGCCGAAGCGGGCCACGGTGTCGCCCTCGCGCACGGCGGTGCGCAGCCGGTCGGCCACCTGCAGGAGCAGGGCGTCGCCGGCGGCGTGGCCGAGGCTGTCGTTGATCTCCTTGAAGCCGTCCAGGTCGAGGACGAGGATCGCCACGTCGTCGGCCTGGGTGCCGCGGTCGAGCGCCTCGTGCGCCCGCTCGCGGAACAGCGCGCGGCTGGCCAGCCCGGTCAGGCTGTCGTGGTACGCCTCGTGCATGAGCTGTTCCTGGAGCTCACGCGCGTCGTGGATGTCGCGGGTGTTGAGCACGTAGCCGCCGACCGCCGGGTCGTGCAGCAGGTTCGTGATGGTCATCTCGGCGAGGCGGATGCGGCCGTTGTAATGCCGTATCGGCACCTCGAGGACGACGACGCCGAGCTGCTGGTCCCGGATGGATTGGATGCCGGCCGCGATGGACGGGGCGGCCCGGTGGCCGACCACGTCGACCAGGGTGAGGCCGAGCAGCATGGACGGGGGGTAGCCGAAGATCCGCTCGACCGACTCGCTCTGGAAGAAGATCTTCGTGTCGGCGTCGATGACCGCAACCGATTCGGAGCTCTGCAGCACGAGGGCGCGGAAGCGTGCCTCGCTGGCCTGCAGTTCGATGCTGCGCTTGGCGACGCGCGCCTCGAGCTGGCGGGTCAGGTGGCGGTTCTCGAGCAGGGTGAGCAGCTGCCGGACGATGATCAGGATGATCAGCACCGTGCGGGAGCCGCCGACGAAGAAGACGTCGGCCTGCCCGGTGACCGCGTAGAAGACCACGCTGCAGACCAGGGCGGCGAGCACCACCCCGTACGGCACGAGCATCGCGAACGGCCGTTGCTCGGCGGCGTCCTGCGCCTCGGAGGCGGGCTGGGTGAGGTCGGAGCCGGGCCGCCGCGCGGCGAGCAGCACCAGGGAGAAGGCCACGAACCAGGCGATGTCGAGCAGGCCGCCGGACGCGTAATCGCCGTGCAGGGTCATGAAGACGTAGAGGCTGTCGGCGGTTGCGATCACCAGCATCGCCGCGCCGATGAGCATGAGCGAGCCGGAGCCCTGTCCGCCGCGGCGCTGCAGGGCGATCATGTAGAGCACGATGGTGACCAGGACGACGTCGCCGAGCGGGTAGCCGAGCAGGACGTAGAGGCCGGCGGTGGTCTCGGCGCCCTCGGAGAGCAGCGGGCCGATCACGGCGATCCAGCTGATCAGCAGCAGCGAGCAGCCGATCATCATGCCGTCGACGATGCTGCGGACGCGGTTGGCCAGGGACTGCCGGGCGACGGGCACCACGAGCAGGCCGACCGCGGTGAGCGGGACCATGCAGAGGTAGAAGACATCGGTCAGGCCGGGTGACGGCACCTCGCGGCCCTGCACCGTCTCGATCCAGGTCCAGGTGGCGGCGCCGGCCGTATAGGACAGGCCGCCGAGACCGATCCCGGTCCAGGCGGCCCTCATCCGGCCGCGACCGCGGGCGGCCCGGAGCAGGCAGGCGGTGCCGGCGGCTGCCGTGATCAGGACCGTGGCGATGTTCGAGGCGGTACGGGTGACCAGCTCGCCGCCGAAGCCGCCGACCATCCAGGCGGCGAACGCGACGACGAGGGCGACGACCCCCAACGTGCCTCGACCGGGGTGCCTGAACCTCATCAGACCCCTTCCCTCATCCGGCCGCACGCCCGATGGTGTGCTGTCCACCGTCGAATCGGGCGCGCGGCGGGTCACTTGAGGGATTCCGGTGCCGTCCTGGCGGCGCTTCGCCCGATTGCCGCCGGCCGGTGGTACGGAAGTGGCTGCCGGGGCGGAATCCGGCGCTCACCGTGGGGTCGCGCGATGTGGCACGATTTCAGGTGTGACCAGCAGGCCCTCCTCGGAAGAGCAGCTGCGCAACTTCGTGCTGCTGCGCCGGGTCCGCGACCGGATCGACCGGGACTACGCGCAGCCGCTGGACGTCGAGGCGCTCGCCCGCGGCGCGCACATGTCGGCCGGTCACCTCAGCCGCGAGTTCCGGCTCGCGTACGGGGAGTCGCCGTACTCCTATCTGATGACGCGGCGCATCGAGCGGGCGATGGCGCTGCTGCGTCGCGGCGATCTCGGCGTCACCGAGGTCTGTTTCGCGGTCGGGTGCTCGTCGCTGGGCACCTTCAGCACCCGCTTCACCGAGCTGGTCGGCATGCCGCCCAGCGCGTACCGGCGCGAGGCCGCACGGGCGACGGCGGGGATGCCGTCGTGCGTGTCCAAGCAGGTGACCAGGCCGGTCAGGAACCGGAAGGCGACGGCCGGCAAGGCCGAATAGGGTGCCGGCCGCGCCCCGCCACGCCGGTCGGCGCAGACCGTCCGCGCCGCGATGTGCCACCCTGTCGGCACGGACCGGCGAGGAAGGACCACCCGCGATGGCCGAGCGCCCCCTGCGCGCCGACGCCCGGCGCAACCGCGACAGGATCCTCGAGGTTGCCGTGCGGGAGTTCTCCTCCGGCGGGCCGGACGTGGCGCTGGAGACGATCGCGCGTTCGGCCGGCGTCGGGATCGGCACGCTGTACCGGCACTTCCCGACGCGGGAGGCGATGGTCGAGGCGGTGTACCGCGGTGAGCTCGACCGGCTCTGCGACTCGGTGGCGGAACTGCTCGCGGCGGGCGAGCCCGACCGGGCGCTGCGCGTCTGGATGGATCGGTTCGTGGACTATCTGGCGGCCAAGCGCGGCATGGCCGAGGCGGTGCGGATGGTGATCAATTCGGGCGGCGCGCCCTTCGCGCACAGCCTGGAACGGCTGACGGACGCGCTGACGATGCTGCTGGACGCGGGCATCCGGGCCGGCACCGTGCGCGCGGACGTCGCGGTGATGGACGTGCTGACCTGCCTGAACGGGGTGACCCTAGCGGCCGGCGGCGCGGGGCAGCGCGAGCAGGCCGGCCGGCTGCTTGACCTGATGATGGACGGCCTGCGCCCGCGCCACTGAGCAGGCGCGGGCCGGCCTAGGTCATTTCTTCTTTTTCTTCTTCTTGCCCTTCTTCTTTTTATCCTTCTTGTCCTTCTTGTCCTTCTTCTTGGACATCGGGTGCGCCTCCCTTCGAGGGCCTGAGTGCGGACGGCCGGGGGGGCGAGTGACGGGGTGACCACGCGGGCGGCATGCGCGCGGAGGGGCGGATACCGGCCGGCAGTCGAGTTAAGCGACATCCAGTGGTCCGGTCAGCAAACGTCATATTAACAAGGAATGATCTGTATCATCCCGAAATGTCATTCCCGGGCGAACTTCCCCCCGGCCGGCAGACCATCGAAATTCACAATGTTGGTATTTCGGTGCCGGGCGCCGACCTCTACCGTCGGCATGTGGACCTCGAGCTGCGCCACCTGAGGATGATCTGCGCGATCGCCGAGGCGGGCAGCGTCACCAAGGCCGCCGCGGCGCTCGGGCTCGCGCAGCCGGCGCTGGCGACCCAGCTCAAGCGCATCGAGCGAACCGTCGGCGGGCCGCTCTTCCACCGCGAACGGCGCGGCACCCGGCCCACCCCGCTCGGCGATCTGGTGCTGGCGCGGGCCCGGCTGCTCATCCCGGCCGTCAACGGCCTGCAGCGGGACGTCACCGCCTTCGTCGGCTCCGAACGGCCCGGGCAGTTCCGGATCGGCGCCACCAACGGGCCCGTCTCCGGCGGCCTCGTGCAGCGGCTCGCCGCCGCGCATCCGAACAGCCCGGTGACCATGCACGCCACCTGGTCCGCGGACGAGATCTGCGCCAGGGTGCTCGACGGGCGGCTCGACTACGCGCTCGTCGGCGCCTGCGCCCCGTCGATACCCTCCCCCGGCGCCGGCCTGGTCTGGCTGCCGGTCTGCGTCGACCCGGTCTGGGTCCTGGTCGGCGCCGAGCACCGGCTGGCGGGGCGGGACGAGGTTCCGCTCGCCGAGTTCGCCGGGGAGAAGTGGGCGACCGCCCCGGGCGACGGGTGCTTCAACGACTGCTTCGCCACCGCCTGCGCGCGGGCGGGCTTCACGCCGCTGCCGCCGTACGAGATGGATGTGGGTAGCTGCATCGACCTGGTGGCCGGGGGCGCGGCCGTGGTGTTGTGCCAGGGCACCGTGCGGCCGCTGCCGGGGGTGGTGGCGCTGCCGCTGGAGGGCTCGCCGCTGCGCTGGCGGCATCTGCTTGGCTGGGATCCGGCCGGTCCGAGCCCCACGGCTCGGGGATGTCGATCGCGACGCCGATGCGCGTCGTGCTCTCGGCCACCTGGGTCAGGCCCCGCGCGAGGGGCTGAGGAAG
>NZ_JBEZXZ010000284.1:0-8723 GCF_040638275.1 Actinoplanes sp. NPDC026623
CGGCCGCCGCCGCCTTCGCGGGCTGGGCCGGCACCGCACCCACCGAGCGCCGCCGCATCCTGACCCGCGCCGGCGACCTGCTCGAGGAGCGCGGCGGCGACGCCGCGACGCTGATGGCCAACGAGACCGGCGGCACGCTGGGCTGGTCGCTGTTCAACGTCGGGTTCGCCGCCGCCCTGTTCCGCGAGGCGGGCGCCCTGGCCACGCTGCCGATCGGCGAGGTCCTGGCCGGCGCCGACCCGGGCGCGCTGTCGCTGGCGATCCGGCAGCCGGCGGGGGTGGTCGCCGCCTTCGCGCCGTGGAACGCGCCGCTGATCCTCGGCGCCCGCGCGGTCGCCGCGCCGCTGGCCGCCGGAAACACGGTCGTCCTCAAGGCCAGCGAGGACGCGCCGGTGGCGTGCGCGCTGTTCCTCGCGGACCTGCTGCGCGACGCCGGCCTGCCGCCGGGCGTGCTCAACGTGCTGACCAACGACCGCGCCGACGCGGCGGCCGTGGCGGAGGCGCTGATCGGCGACCAGCGGGTGCGCCGGGTCAACTTCACCGGCTCGACCGGCGTCGGCCGGCGCATCGGCGAGATCGCCGGACGGCACCTGACGCCGGCGGTCCTCGAACTCGGCGGCAAGAACTCGGTGCTGGTCCTCGACGACGCCGACGTGGAGTACGCGGTCAACGCCGTCGCCTTCGGCGCGTACCTGAACTCGGGGCAGATCTGCATGTCGGCGGACCGGGTCCTGGTGCACCATTCGATGGCCGACGAGTTCGCCGCGCGGCTCGCCGAGAAGGCCAAGGGCCTGCCCGCCGGCGACCCCGCCGACCCGCACACCGTGATCGGGCCGCTGATCAGCGCCGAGGCCGCGGGCCGGGTAGCCGGCCTGGTCGACCGGGCCGTCGCGAGCGGCGCCCGGGTGCTCAGCGGCGGCGGCAGGCCGGACGGCGCGCACTACCCGGCGACGGTGCTCGCCGGCGTGACGCCGGACATGGCCATCCACACCGAGGAGATCTTCGGCCCGGTGGCCACCGTGCTGCGGTTCCGGGACGAGGACGAGGCGATCGCGATCGCCAACGACAGCCCGTACGGGCTGACCGCCGGGGTGCTCACCCAGGACCTCAACCGGGGCTTCGGCGTCGCCCGGCGGCTGCGTACCGGCATCGCGCACGTCAACGACCAGTCCGTCGACGACGACCCGACGGCGCCCTTCGGCGGGGTCGGCGACTCCGGCTACGGCCGGTTCGGCGGCCGCGCCGGCGTCGAGGCCTTCACCGATCTGCGCTGGATAACTCTCCAGCAGCGCCCGAAGCAGTTCCCGTTCTAGGGCCCCCGGCCTTCGCCGCCTGGATCTGGGCGTAGACGTGGGCTCGTTGCGCGGTGAAGCGCGGGTCGGCGCGGGTGTGCAGCTGGTCGCGTTCGGCCGGCAGGTCGACGGTCAGCTCGTCCTGCACGATCGTCGGCGAGGCCGACAGCATCAGCACGCGCTCGCCGAGGTAGACGGCCTCGTCGATGTCGTGCGTGACGAACAGGATGGTCACCCCGAGCCGCCGCCACAGCGACCGGACCAGGTCCTCCAGGTCCGCCCGGGTCTGCGCGTCGACCGCCGCGAACGGCTCGTCCATGAGCAGGATGGTGGGCTCGTACGCGACGGCCCGGGCGATCGCGACCCGCTGCTGCATGCCGCCGGACAGCTGCCACGGGTACGCGGACTCGGTGCCGTCCAGGCCCACCGCGGCCAGCGCCCCGGCGACCAGTTCGCGCCGCCGGGACCTGGGCATCCGCTTCTGCCGCAGCGGCAGCTCCACGTTGTCGCGCACGCTCATCCACGGGTACAGGCTGCGCCCGTACTCCTGGAAGACGACCGCCATGCCCGGCGGCGGGCCGGCGACCGGGCTGCCGTCCACCCGCACCTCCCCGCCGGTGGGGTCCAGCAGGCCCGCGATGCACCGCAGCAGCGTGGTCTTGCCGCAGCCGGACGGCCCTACCAGGCAGACCAGCTCCCCCGCCTCGACGGTGAACGTCAGGTCCCGCAGCGCCTCCACCTCGCGGCTGCCGGAGCGGTAGACCTTCCGCAGGCCATCGACCTTGAGCATGTGTCGTCTTCCTTCCTCACGACCGGCGCCGGGAGTCGCGCAGGCCGTGATACCAGGCCAGTGTGGAACGCTCGACGAGCCGGAACAACACCGACAGCAGGAACCCCAGCAGCCCGAGCAGGATGATGCCGCTCCACATCTCCGGGATCGCGAAGCTGCGCTGGAACTGCACGATGGTGAAGCCGAGGCCGTTGCTGGCGGCGAACATCTCGCTGATCACCATGAGGATGATCGCGATGGACAGCGCCTGGCGCAGCCCCGCGAAGATCTGCGGTGACGCCGAGGGCAGCACCAGGTGGCGCAGCCGGGCGGCGCCGGTGATGCCGTACGCGCGGGTGGTGTCGGACAGCACCCCGTCGGTGGCCCGGACGCCCTCGACGGTGTTGAGCAGGACCGGCCAGATGCAACCGGTGACGATCACGATGACCTTCATGCCGTTGCCGATGCCGGCGAAGAGCATGATCACCGGGACCAGCACCGGCGGCGGGACGGCCCGGAAGAACTCCAGCACGGGCTCGGCGGCGGCGCGCAGCCGCGGGTTCACCCCGATCGCGACGCCGATCGCGATGCCGAGCACGGCCGCCAGCAGGTAGCCGGCGCCGAGGCGGGCCAGGCTCGGCAGCACGTCGGCGCGCAGCCGCCCGGGCGTCCAGGTGTCCGCGAACGCGACCATGATCTGGCGCAGCGGGGGCGCGTAGAAGTTCTCGCTGTTCGCGCTGGCCGCGTACCAGGTGGTGAAGAGGACGACCGGCAGGCCGAGGACCAGCAGGAGCCGCTTGATCATGCCGGGGCCTCCCCGCGTACGGACTGGTGCCAGGACAGGACGCGGCGCTCGGCGAGGCGGGCGCCGATGTTGATGGCGACGCCGAGCAGGCCGGTGACGACGATCAGGGCGTACATGATGGGAATCGCGCCGGAGGTCTGCGCGACCGCGATCACCGAGCCGAGGCCGGGCGCGCCGATGACCATCTCGGCGGTGACCGCGAGCACCAGGGCGACCGACGCGGCGAGGCGGATGCCGGTGAAGACGTAGGGCAGTGCGGTCGGCCAGAGCACGTAGCGGATCCGGGCGAGCGCGCCGAGGCGGAAGCTGCGGGCGGTCTCGTCGGCGACCGGGTCGACGTCGGCAACGCCGTACAGGACCTGGACCAGGATCTGCCAGAACGCCGCGTAGACGACGAGCAGCAGGGTCGAGCCCAGGTCCGAGCCGTACAGCAGGACGGCGAGCGGGATCAGCGCCACCGACGGGATCGGCCGCAGAAACTCCACCGTCGAGGCGGTGACGGCGCGCAGCACGGGCACCGCGCCGATCAGGATGCCCACCGCGATCCCGGCGCCGACCGCGATGGCCAGGCCGATCGCCCAGGCGGTCAGGGTGTCGCCGACGGCCGTCCAGAACGGGCCGGTCGCGGCCTCGTCGGCCAGCGCGGCGAGGATGCGGCTGGTCGGCGGCAGGTAGTCCTCGGACACCAGTCCGGCCCGGGGCAGCACCTCGACCAGCACCAGCAGCCCGGCAAGGCCGGAGAGGCCGAGCAGCGCCCGGCCTGTCCTGAACGTCCGCGGCGCCGCCGCGCCGGGTGCGGTCACGGCAGGAGCTTGGACAGGTCGGGGGTGGCGCTGCCGAAGATGCCGTCCTTCGCGCCGAGCTGGGCGAGGGTCTCGACCGACGGCTTGTTGATCTCGGTGGGCCACTTCGGCAGGGTGAGCGACCCGCCGGTCTTCGGGTCGATCTTGGTGTACGACCCGAGGATCGCCCGGACCTCGTCGGGGTGGGCATCGGCGTACGCGAGGGACTCGTTGATCGCCTCACCGAAGCGCTTGACCAGGTCGGGGTTGTCGGCGATGAGCTTGGTCGAGGCGAAGTACCCCGCGACGGTCAGGTTCGGCGCCGCGTCGACGAAGTTCCACGCCACGACGCGCCCGCCCGTGGCGGTGACGGCCGACAGCGTCGGCTCGACCACCCAGGCGGCGTCGACCTGGCCGCCCGCGAGCGCGGCGGGCATGTTGGGGAACGGCATCTCGACGAAGTTGATGCCGCCCGGGTCGCCGCCGGCCTTGCGCACCGACTCGCGCACGGTGGTGTCGCCGATGTTCTTCAGGGTGTTGACGGAGATCTTCTTGCCGGCCAGGTCCGCGGCGGTCCTGATCGGGCTGTCGGCCTTGACGACGACGCCGCCGAAGTCCTTGCCCGCCTCGCCGGTCGACGCGACGCCGTTGGCGACGACCTTGATCGGCACGTTCTTGGTCTGCGCGATGAGCAGCGACGTCATGTTGCTGAAGCCGAACTGGAACTGGCCGCTGACCACGCCGGGCACGATGGCCGCACCGCCCTGACCGGCCTCCATGGTCAGCTCGATGTTGCGGGCCTTGAAGAAGCCCTTCTGCTGACCGAGGTAGATCGGCGCGACGTCGACGATCGGGATGATGCCGACCTTGACCTGATCGGCCCCGCCCCCGCTCTTCGGGGTGTCGCCCGAGTCGGATCCGCAGCCCGCCCCGGCTCCGGCGAGGGCGAGCACGGCAATCCCGGCGATGAACCGGCGCATATCAGGACCTCCTGGGGAAGCTGAAAAATCGAGGGGGTGTTGTTGTGTGCGCTATCCGCACGTAAGTTCTCATGGAGAACGTAGGCGTGTGTCCTGGTGCCCGTCAACGATCGACAACGATCGTGATCGATCAGCTACCCGGGAGGTCGCAAGTGCGCACCCAAGTCGGCATCGTGGGTGCCGGGCCGGCCGGCCTGGTGCTGGCCCGCCTGCTGGAGCGGGCGGGCATCGACTCGGTCGTCCTGGAACGGCGCTCCCGATCCTATGTGGAGGGAAGGGTGCGTGCGGGTGTCCTCGAACACGGCACCGCCGGCCTGCTCGACGAGCTCGGCGTCGGCGCCCGGATGCGGCGCGAGGGGATGGTGCACCGCGGCATCGAGCTGCGCGCCGCCGGCGTCGGCCACCGCATCGACCTGGAGGCGCTGACCGGCAGGACCATCACCGTGTACGGCCAGCAGGAGGTCGTCAAGGACCTGATCGCCGCCCGCGTACCCACCGGGCCGCTGCACTTCGAGGCCGAGGTCACCGGCGTCGACGGCACGGTCGTCGAGTACCGCCACGAGGGCGCCGCGCGCCGGCTCGAGTGCGACTTCGTGGCCGGCTGCGACGGCTCGCACGGCGTCGCCCGCGCCGCCGCGCCGCCCGGCGCGCTGACCACCGCGGAACGCGTGCACCCGTACGCGTGGCTCGGCATCCTGGCCCGCGCGCCCGCCGCCGCCGAGGAACTGGTCTACGCGTACCACGAACGGGGTTTCGCACTGCACAGCATGCGTACGCCCGGCATAGTTCGGCTCTATCTGCAGGTGGAGCCGGGCACCGACCTGGCCGGCTGGCCCGACACCCGAATCTGGGACGAGCTGCGTACCCGGCTCGGGCTGCCGCTGGAGGAGGGCGAAGTGCTGGAACGAGGGGTGACGCCGATGCGCAGCATCGTGATCGAGCCGATGCGCCACGACCGGCTCTTCCTGGCCGGCGACGCCGCGCACATCGTCCCGCCCACCGGCGCCAAGGGGCTCAACCTGGCCGTGGCCGACGTCCGGGTGCTGGCCGAGGCGCTGACGGCGCACTACCGCGACGGCTCGGACGAGCTGCTCGACGCGTACTCGCGGACCTGCCTGAAACGGGTCTGGCAGGTGCAGCGCTTCTCCAACTGGATGACCACGATGCTGCACCGGCGGCCCGGCGACGACCGGTTCGGCCACCGGATGCAGCTCGCCGAGCTCGCGTACGTGGCGGGCTCGACGGCCGCGGCGACGACCCTGGCCGAGAACTACGTCGGGCTGCCGCGTTGACCGCCCGCATCGTCCCCCTCGCCGAGGCGGTGGCCGAGCTGGTGCACGACGGCGACACCGTCGCCCTCGAGGGCTTCACCCACCTCATCCCGGTCGCCGCCGGCCGGGAGATCATCCGGCAGGGCCGGCGCGGCCTGACCCTGGTGCGGATGACCCCGGACATCGTCTACGACCAGCTCATCGGCGCCGGCTGCGCGGCCAAGCTGGTCTTCTCCTGGGCCGGCAACCCCGGCGTCGGCTCGCTGCACCGCTTCCGCGACGCCGTGCAGAACTCCTGGCCCGCGCCGCTGGAGATCGAGGAGCACAGCCACGCCGGGATGGCCAACCGGTACGTGGCCGGCGCCTCCGGGCTGCCCTTCGCCGTGCTGCGCGGCTACCTCGGCACCGACCTGAACGAGCACACGGCCACCATCGCGCCGATCAGATGCCCCTTCACCGGCGAGATGCTCACCGCCGTTCCGGCCCTCAACCCGGACGTCGGCATCGTGCACGCCCAGCGCGCCGACCGGCACGGCAACGTGCAGTTCTGGGGCATCACCGGGGTGCACAAGGAGGTCGTGCTCGCCTCCGCCCGGTCCCTGGTCACGATCGAGGAGCTGGTCGACGAGCTGCCGCCGACGCCGGGGGCGGTCGTGCTGCCCGGCTGGGCGGTCACCCGGGTCTCGGTGGTGCCCGGCGGCGCCCATCCCTCGTACGCGATGGGCTTCAGCGACCGCGACAACGACCACTACCAGGCCTGGGACTCGATCAGCCGGGACCGGGACGCGTTCCAGCAGTGGCTGGCGGGGGTGCTCGCATGACGTGGAGCGCTGACGAGATGATGACGGTCGCCGCCGCGCGGGCCCTGCGCGGGGACACCCGCTGCTTCGTCGGCATCGGCCTGCCCAGCACCGCGGCGAACCTGGCCCGCCGCACCCACGCGCCGGACCTGGTCCTGGTCTACGAGTCCGGCACCATCGGCGCCAAGCCGGACCGGCTGCCGCTGTCCATCGGCGACGGCGTGCTCGCGGAGACCGCCGACGCCGTGGTCAGCGTGCCGGAGATGTTCAACTACTGGCTGCAGCCCGGCCGGATCGGCGTCGGCTTCCTCGGCGCCGCCCAGATCGACAGGTACGCCAACATCAACACCACGGTCATCGGCGCCGACTACGCCGCCCCCCGGGTGCGGCTGCCCGGCGCCGGCGGCGCACCCGAGATCGCCGCCTCCTGCGGCGAGGTCATCGTGGTCGTGCGCCAGAGCGCCCGCACGTTCGTCGACCGGGTCGACTTCGTCACCTCCGTCGGCCACGGCAAGGGCCCCGGCGACCGGGAACAGCTCGGCCTGCGCGGCCGCGGACCGGTCCTGGTCATCACCGACCTGGGCGTGCTCGAGCCGGACCCGGACGACCGGGAGCTGACCCTCACCCGGGTGCATCCGGGCGTCACCGCCGAGCAGGCCGTCGCGGCGACCGGCTGGCCGCTGCGGGTCGCCGCCACGCTGAGAACCACCGAACCACCGAGCGAGGAAGAACTGACCGCGCTGCGCGAGCTGACCGGATCGACGGAAGGAATCCGATGAACCCCCATCCCCCGCTGCTCTCCCCCGGCTACGGCTCGACGGTTCTGCGGGCGCCCCGGCAGGCGCCCATCCTGCTGCCGCACTCGCTGGCCGACCGGACCGGGCCGGTGCTCGGCGAGGGACCGGTCGCGGCCGCCGACGCGGACCTGGCCGCCGGCCCGGACGGCGACGCGCAGGGCCAGCGGATCGTGGTGCACGGGCAGGTCCGCGACTCCGCGGGCAAGCCGGTGCGCGACACGCTGCTCGAGGTGTGGCAGGCCAACGCGGCCGGCCGCTACCGGCACAAGTGGGACCGGCACGACGCGCCGCTGGACCCGCACTTCACCGGGGTCGGCCGGACCGTGACCGACGCCGAGGGCCGCTACCGCTTCGTGACGGTCCGGCCCGGCGCCTACCCGTGGGGCAACCACCCCAACGCGTGGCGACCCGCGCACATCCACTTCTCCGTCTTCGGCCGGGCGTTCACCGAGCGGCTGGTCACCCAGATGTACTTCCCCGACGACCCGCTCTTCGCGTACGACCCGATCTACAACTCGGTGCCGGAGTTCGCCCGGGACCGGCTCGTCGCGGGCTTCGACCTGTCGGCGACGGTCGAGTCGTGGGCGCTGGGCTTCCGGTTCGACATCGTCCTGTCCGGGGCGACCGCGACCCCGATGGAGCCGCAATGAGCGCGTCACCCACCCCGGCGCAGACCGTCGGGCCGTACCTGTCGATCGGGCTCACCTGGGACGAGGGCCCGCTGGTGGTGCCGGCCGACGCGCCCGGCGCCGTGTGGCTGCGCGGCGAGATCCGCGACGGCCACGGCGAGGTGGTGAAGGATGCGCTGGTGGAGACGTGGCAGGCCGGCCCGGGCGGCGAGTTCCACCCGGCGGGGTTCCGCGGCTTCGGCCGCTGCCCGACCGACGACGACGGCCGGTACGCGATCCGCACGCTCAAGCCGGGCACGATCGAGGCGCAGGCGCCGCACATCGAGGTGACCGTCTTCGCCCGCGGGCTGCTGCACCGGCTGATGACCCGGGTCTACTTCGCCGACGAGCCGGCGGCGAACGAGGCCGACCCGGTCCTCGCGGCGGTGCCCGCCGGGCGGCGCGCCACCCTCGTCGCCGAGAAGTCCGAGGACGGCTACCGCTTCGACATCACCCTGCAGGGGCCCGATGAGACCGTCTTCTTCGCCGTCTGACCGCTCCGCCGGGCTCTTCGACGGCGTGCTCGCGGCCGGGGACGTGCGCGCCGCGACCGGCGACG
>NZ_JBEZXZ010000285.1:0-8675 GCF_040638275.1 Actinoplanes sp. NPDC026623
CCGGGCGGGCGCGGCGGCGAGCGCCGCCCCGGTGAGCGCGCCGGTTCCACACCCGACATCCAGCCACGACCGGCCGGCGGGCGCGTCCAGCCAGGACACGAACTCGCGCGCGACCGGGCGGCTCCACCGCCCGACGTACGCCTCGTAGGCCTCGCCGGCCTGCCAGACCTCCCGGTCCATGAGGTGATACTAGGCCGGATCAGGCCGACGGCAGCCTGACGTCAACGCGCAGGCCGGGCGGCGGGACGGCGCCGCTGAGCGCCACCGTTCCGCCGTGGCGCCGGACCAGTTCGCGGACGATCGCCAGCCCGAGCCCCGAGCCGCCCGCGTCGCGGGCCCGCGCGTCGTCGAGCCGGGTGAACCGGTCGAACACCCGCTCGCGCTCCACCGCCGGGATGCCCGGCCCGTCGTCCGAGACCGAGATCAACTGGTACGCGCCGTCCGACGCCACCAGCAGCCGCACCGACGAGTTCGCGTGCCGGACCGCGTTGTCGAGCAGGTTCGCCACCACCCGGCCGATCGCGTCGCGCTCCCCCACCGTGCGCAGCGGCACCGCCGGCCGCTCGTACTCGACCGCCGGGTAACGGGCGGCGACCTCCGCGAGCAGCTGGCCCAGCTCGACCGCCTCGGGCCGGCGCTGCAGCGCCCGGGTCGTCTCGTCGTCGGCGCGGGCCAGCAGCAACAGGTCGTCGACCAGTCTGCTGAGCCGGTCGACGTCGGTGAGCAGGTCGCCGGCGAGCGCCGGCCAGTCCGTGGTGTCCGGCAGCCGCTGCGCGACCTCCAGCTCGGTGCGCATGTTGGTGAGCGGGCTGCGCAGCTCGTGCGCCGCGTCGGCGACGAAGGCCCGCTGGCGGCCCCGGGCCGCGTCCAGCCGGTGCAGCATGCCGTTGAGGGTCACCGCCAGGCGGTGGATCTCGTCACGCGAGTCCGGCACCGGCAGCCGGCCCGGCCGGGCCCCGCCGGTGATGTCCTCGGCGCCCGAGCGCAGCGCCTCCACCGGGCGCAGGGTGGCGCCGGTGACCCGCCAGGCGACCAGCGCCAGCAGCGCGACCAGCGGCGGGAAGATGATCAGCAGGATCCAGCGGAGCAGGTGCAGGCCCTGGGTCAGGTCGGCGGTGGGGCGGGCGACCAGGACCCGCATCGGCTCCGCCGCGGTGCCCGCGTTCACCGCGACCACCCGGACCCGCCCGTCCAGCCCGATCCGGCGGCCGGGGATGAACCGGCCCTCGCCGTCGGCGAGCGCGTCCAGCTCCGCCGGATAGAGGATCGGCACCAGCCGGTCGGCGCCCGCGGACACCGCGCGCACCCGGTCCCGGCCGTCGACGACCTGCACCCGTACGCCCGGAGCGGCCGGCAGCGGATCGCTCACCGTGCCCGCGTCCACCAGGTCGGCCACGGCGTTGGCCGTGCCGAGCGCCTCCTTGTTCGCGGTGCGCAGCAGGACGGAGTTCATCGTCGCGATCAGCACCACGCCGCCGCCGACCAGGCCGACGGAGAGCACCACCACCGAGACGATCAGCAGCCGGGCCCGCAGGCTGAGCCGGCGCAGCCAGGCCACGCTCAGCCCCCGTCGACGGTTGCCAGCCGGTAACCGGCGCCGCGGACGGTCTCCAGCCGGTCCCGGCCGATCTTGCGGCGCAGGTAGCCGACGTAGACCTCGACCGCGTTGGCCGCCGTGTCGAGCGCCGCGTCCCAGACGTGGTCGAGCAGTTCGGTCTTCGAGACGACCTCGCCGGGGCGGCGCAGCAGGTATTCCAGCAGCGCGAACTCTCGGGCGGTCAGCACCACCGGCGCGCCCGCGACGGTGACCTTGCGCTGCGCCGGGTCCAGCTCCAGGTCACCGTGGCGCAGCACCGCGGGCCGCTCCGGTGTGCCCCGGCGCAGCAGCGCCCGCAGCCGGGCCAGCAGCACCACGTACGAGAAGGGCTTGGTCAGGTAGTCGTCGGCGCCGCAGTCGAGGCCGTCGGCCTGGTCGTACTCGCCGTCCTTGGCCGAGAGCATCAGCACCGGCAGCCAGTGCTCCTCGGCACGCAGCTGCCGCACCACCCGGTAACCGGACAGCCGGGGCAGCATGACGTCGAGGATCATCGCGTCGTAGTCGCCGTGGCGGGCCAGCTCCAGCCCGTCCTGGCCGTCCCCGGCCACGTCCACCGCGAATCCCTCGGCCTGCAGGCCCCGCTGCAGGGCAGCCGCGAGCCGCGCCTCGTCCTCCACCACCAGCAACCGCACCCCACTACCTTGGCATGCCGGGGGCAACCCCTAGGGGCTCTTCTCAGCGGCGTCACAGGCCACCCGGCGCAAGATGGCTGCAGTCAAGGGGAGGACTCATCGTGAATGTGTTCAGGTCAAGGCCCGCGCTGCGCTGGCTGGTTCCGACCGCCGCGGCGGTCGTTGTCATCGGCGGCGGCGCGGCCGCCGGCACCATCGTCGCCAGCGCGGAGCCGTCGCTGCCCGAGCGCAGCGCCGCCCAGCTGCTGGTCGACGTGCAGAACGCGAAGGTGGATGGGCTGTCCGGCACGGTCGTGCAGACCGCCGATCTGGGCCTGCCGTCGCTGCCCGGGCTGTCCGGCGGGGCCGGCGGCGTCGACATCATGAAGCTCGTCGCCGGCAGCAACACCGCCCGCGTCTGGTACGCCGGCGAGGACAAGGCCCGGTTCGCCCTCATGGGCACGCTCGGCGAGACCGACGTCATACGCAACGGCTCCGACGTCTGGATGTGGCGCAGCAGCGACAGCTCGGCCACGCACTTCAAGCTGCCGGCGCCCGGCAAGGACCACAAGCCGGCGGCGCTGCCGACCGGGGTGCCGTCCACCCCGCAGGAGGCCGCCGACGCCGCGCTCGCCGCGATCGACCCGAGCACCGCGGTCTCCACGACCGGTGCCGCCAAGGTCGCCGGCCGCAACGCGTACGAGCTGGTGCTCACGCCGCGTGACACCGCCTCGCTGGTGGGTCAGGTGCGCCTGGCCATCGACGCGAAGCAGCACATCCCGCTCGGCGTCGACGTCTACGCCAAGGGCGCCAACGCGCCGGCCTTCCGGGTGGCGTTCCAGCAGGTCAGCTTCGACGTGCCGGACGCCGAGCAGTTCAACTTCAACCCGCCGCCGGGCACCAAGGTGAACGAGCCCACCAAGGCCGACATCGACAAGAAGCGGGCCGAGGCCGAGCACAGCGCCGCGAAGCGGCCGGAGGCGCCCGCGGGCACCAAGGTCGTCGGCGAGGGCTGGACCGCCGTGGTGGTGGCGAAGCTGCCGGCCGGCGACGGCGCACAGCGCGGCCAGCTCGACGGCCTCGTCAACACGCTGCCGAAGGTCAGCGGCGCCTGGGGCAGCGGGCACCTGCTTTCCAGCGCCCTGTTCAGCGCCCTGGTGACCGACGACGGCCGGGTCCTGGTCGGTGCGGTGGCCCCGGAGAAGCTGTACGAGGCAGCCGGAAAGTGACTGACCTCGCGGTCGCCACACAGGGGCTGACCAAGCGGTTCGGCAGCCAGGTCGCGGTGGACACCGTCGACCTGGCTGTCCCCCGCGGAGCCGTCTACGGCTTCCTCGGCCCCAACGGCTCCGGCAAGACCACCACGATCCGGTTGCTGCTCGGCCTGATCAGCCCCACCTCGGGCGGGCACGAGCTGCTCGGCTCGGCGATGCCGGACCACGCCGCCGACGTGCTGTCCCGCGTCGGCGCGCTGGTCGAGGGGCCCGGCTTCCACCCGTACCTGTCGGGGCGCGACAACCTGCGCCGCCTCGACGCCGCGGATCGCACGGCCGAGGCCCGGACCGCCGACGCCCGGATCGCCACGGCGCTCGACCGGGTCGGGCTGGCCGCCGCGGCGGCCAAGCGTTACCGCACCTACTCGCTCGGCATGAAGCAGCGGCTCGCCATCGCGGCCACCCTGCTCATGCCCCGCGAGCTGCTGATCCTGGACGAGCCCACGAACGGCCTGGACCCGCAGGGCACCCGCGAGGTGCGCGCGCTGGTCGGCACGCTCGCCGCCGAGGGCGCGACGGTGCTGCTCAGCACCCACCTGCTCGCCGAGGTGGAGCAGGTTTGCACGCACGTGGGCGTCATGCACCGGGGCAAGCTGGTCGCCCAGCAGCCGCTGTCGCAGCTGCGGGCGGACGCGGCGCCGCGGGTACGGGTGCTGACCGATCAGAGCGCGCAGGCCGCCGGGGTGCTGCGCACGCTGGGCCTGACCGAGGTCGCCGAGACCGCGGCCGAGGCCACCGGGCAGCTCGGCCCGGTCGCGCCGGAGAAGATCGTCGCGGCCCTCGTGCACGACGGCGTCGCCGTGCGCGGCTTCGCGGTCGAGGCGCCCAGCCTCGAGGACGTGTTCGTCTCCCTGACCGGAAGAGGCTTCAATGTCAGTGGCTGAGGCACCGGCGGCACCGGTACGCCGGTTCTCGTCCCGCTTCCTGCGCTCCGAACTGCGGCTGATCGCCGTGCGCCGGCGCAACCAGGCCGGCTTCGCCGCGCTGGCGGCCGTGCCGATCGTGCTCGCGGTCGCGATGAAGGTCGCCACCCCGGACAGCTCGGACCGGCCCGGCGGCGGCCCGGACTTCTTCGCCCAGATCACCGGCAACGGCTTCTTCGTGGCGCTGGCCGCGCTGGGCGTCGAGCTGACCCTCTTCCTGCCGATCGCGATCGCGATGGTGGCCGGCGACGCGGTGGCCGGCGAGGCCGACCAGGGCACGCTGCGCTACCTGCTGACCGTGCCGGTGGGCCGGACCCGGTTGCTCGCGGTCAAGTACGCCGGCATCGTGGCCTGCTCGTTCCTGGCCCCGCTGGTGGTGGCGGTCTCGGGGCTCGGCATCGGCCTGATCCTGTTCGGCGGCGGGGACGTCACGCTGCTCTCGGGCACCCAGGCCGGCCTCGGCGAGGCCCTGCTGCGACTGCTCAGCGTCTGCCTGTTCCTCGGCGTGTGCCTGTCCGCGCTCGGCGCCGTCGGGCTGTTCCTGTCGACGCTCACCGTCCAGCCGATGGCCGCGACGATCACGCTGACCATGCTCAGCGTGGCCAGCTTCGTGCTGGGGCAGATCCCGCAGCTCGACTGGCTGCATCCGTACCTGTTGACGCAGCACTGGCGCGACTTCGGCGAACTGCTGCGCGATCCGGTGTCGTTCGACGCGCTGACGCCGGGGCTGCTGTCGGCGGGCGCGTACATCCTGGTGTTCCTGACGGCCGCGTGGGCCCGCTTCGCCGGCCGCGACATCGCCAGCTGAACCCCGGTGGTCAGGCGGTCCGTGGTGGGAACGGCGCGATCTCGTCGGCCCACTGCCCGGCCGCCCGCACGAGGTCGCCGGGGGCGACGTCCAGCCAGTCTTCCGATTCGTCCGGATCGCCGGGCGGCGCTACGCCGAACTGGTAGCCCAGCGGCCTGATCCGCAGCCGCGCGCCGTCATCAGAGCTGATCTCCACAACGCATTATGGCCGCCGGGCCTGACCAGATAGGAGATTGGCGGCGGCCCGGACAATTCCCCAGAAATCGCCCGATCCGCCGGCGTCCGCGATGGACAGCCCGCGTTCCCAGGCGGCCCGGCCCGCAATCGTGCGATTGCGGCGACGGCCGTCACTGTTTCGAGGCTGCCAGGTCCGGTTCCGGCGTGCGACAATGTGTTCAAGATCAGCGCCTGGACGACCCACTCTGTGGGTGACGGGTCCGGACGACCGCCAGGAGGCTCACCATGCGATCTCTGGCAGGCCGTTATCGAGTCGAGCACGCGGTCGGATACGGCGGCAGCGCCGTCGTGCACAGCGGCTACGACCGGACGCTCAAGCGTCGTGTCGCGATCAAGCTCTTCTCCCCCTACCGGCCCGACAGCGGCGCGCCGGCCGTCGACGTGCTGGGCGAGGCCCGGGCCGCGGCCGCACTCAACCACCCGAACGTCGCCCGCGTCTACGACTACGGCGAGGCCACCGAGGGCGATCAGCGGCACCCGTTCCTGATCATGGAGTTCCTCGACGGCGACACCCTCGCCGACCGGCTCGCCGCGGCGGGCGCGCTCGAATGGTCCCGCGCCTGCGAGATCTGCGCCGATGTCGCCACGGCGCTGGCCGCCGCGCACTCGCACGACCTCGTGCACCGCGACGTGAAGCCCCGCAACGTCATGCTCACCCCCGCCGGCGTCAAGGTGCTCGACTTCGGCATCGCCGCCCTCGCCGGCCAGAACAGCTACGACACCCACGGGCGGCTCTGGGGCACCCCGGCCCACCTCGCGCCGGAGCAACTGCGCGGCGAGCCGACATATCCCGCCGCCGACGTCTACGCCCTCGGCCTGCTGCTGTTCGAATGCCTCACCGGAGCCCGGGCCTGGCCGGGCACCAACGTCGGCGAGATCCTCGCCGCCCGCCACCAGCAGCGGGTGCCGCGGCTGCCCGGCATCGCCGGACTCCCCCGCGACATCACCCGTCTCTACGACGAATGCACCGCCGACGACCCGGCACGGCGCCCGTCGGCCGCCGAGGTCGCCGACGTGCTGCGGCGGGCCGCCGGCAAGGTCCCGACCGTGCGCCCCGCGGCCGCCCTCACCCGCGTCATCCCGCCGGTGCGGCGCAAGCGCTCCCGCACCCGCGCACCCATCACGGCGTCGATCGCCGTCGCCGCGGCGATCGTGTGCATCGTCGGGCTCCAGGTCGCCAACGGCAACTCGACGCCGGGCAGGCGACCGGCGGAGGCCGCCGTCGACGGCCCGCCCGCACCCACCCAGGCGCCGCAGCCCGGCATCACCCCGACGCCGACCTCGAGCCAGTTGCCGACGGACGTGACCTCGGTCCACAGGATCGCCGACGCCCGGACCCGCGAGGCGGCGCCGCCGCGGCATCCGAAGCCCCCGTCGACGCCGGCGAGCGAGAACCCGACCACCGCGCCGACCACCGCGCCGACGGCCGACCCCACGCCGACCGGCCCGGCGCCGACGACCACGGAGCCGGACCAGCCGACGACGCCCCCGGACAACACCGAGCCGCCCGCCGAGCCGACCGACCCGCCGCAGGACCCGGACCCGGGCGACCCGCCGACGACCGAGGCGGCGCCGGCAGTGGAGATCGTCCTCGCCGGCACCAGCACGCTGCCACAGCCGGCGAGCACGCAGGCGGGCTGAGCGCGGGCTGCGCTGCGGTGGACCCCGAGGATCTGAAGACGTTCTACGAGGACCCCACGCTGCTGCGTGACCGGCAGCGGACCTACGCCGTACCGTTGAGCGGCAGAAGCTTCGTCGAGTGGGTCCTGGATCTCCTCGACCTCGAACCGGTGCGCGACGTGCTCGACGCGGGCGCCGGGGTCGGCCGCTTCACCATCCCGATCGCCCGCCGGCTCGCGGGGCGGCCGGCCCGGGTCGTCGCGTGCGACCTGTTCGGCGGCATGCTGGAGACGATAGCGGCGGCCGCGGCGCAGCAGAATCTGGCCGTGGACACCCGCGCCTGTGACATCCAGGCCCTGCCGTTCGACGCCGACGGCTTCGACCTGGTCCTGGCCAATCACGTGCTCTACCACCTGCCCGACATTGATCAAGGCGTACGGGAGCTCGCCCGCGTGACACGGCCCGCGGGCACCCTGGTGGCCACCACGAACGCCGACGACATACCCGTGGCGGTTGTCGACCTGCACCTCGCGGCCCTCGATCGAATCGGGTTCCCATCGGAGCCGGAGGGGGCGTCGGCGTTCTCGTTGCGCAGCGGCGGGGAGGTGCTGCGGAAATCCTTCCGTGAGGTTCGGACGCACACGTTCCGCGACCAGCAGGTCTTCGACGGGGCCTCGTCGCTGGTCGCCGCGTATTGCACGACCGGGCGGTTCCGGGCGGCGTCGGGCCGGGCCGGGATCGGGGCGGCCAACCTCGTGCGCGCCGCCGAGGCCGTCGCCTCGGAATGGGTCGACCGGCGGGGCGGAAGGCTGGTCAGCCCGATCGTCATGGGCGCGTTCGTCTGCACCGGTCCACGCGTTCAGACCGGCTCCGGTACGGTCCAGAACACAACTGGTTGCTTGGAAGGGACACGACAATGGCGTACGTGACCAGCGACATCACCGTCTCCGCCGACGGGTTCGGGGCGGGGCCGAACCAGGCGCTGGAGCACCCCCTCGGCGAGGGTGGCGAGCAGTTGCACCGCTGGATGTTCGAAACCCCTGACGAGAACGCGGCGGAGGTGGCGGCGATCACCGCAGCGGACGCGTTCATCATGGGCCGCAACATGTTCGGCTCCGGTCGGGGCGACTGGGATCCGGCCTGGACGGGCTGGTGGGGCGACGATCCGCCGTACCACAAGCCGGTGTTCGTGCTTACCCACCACCCGCGGGAGGACGTGCCGATGCAGGGCGGCACCACGTTCTCGTTCGTCACCGGGGGGATCCACGAGGCGCTCAAGCGGGCACAGGACGCCTCCGGGGACGGTCGGATCGCTGTCGCGGGCGGGCCTGGGACGATCAACCAGTTCCTCACGGCTGGTCTCATCGATGAGCTTCGCGTGCATGTTGCGCCGGTTGTGCTTGGTGGGGGTGAGCGGCTGTTCGACAGGGTGCCGCCGGGTCGGCTCTCTCAGGTCTCTGGGCGGTCGGCTTCGCTTGTCACCCATATCGTTTATCGGGCGGTTCGCTGATCGTTTTGTGGTTGGCATCATTTGCTTGCGGTGGACGGGTGGGGCCGGGGGTGCCCACGAACAGCGTAGAAACGAACCACCAGCAGTTCGTGGGC
>NZ_JBEZXZ010000286.1:0-8402 GCF_040638275.1 Actinoplanes sp. NPDC026623
CGGGCCCGGCGAACGTGACGCCGGGCCCGCCCACCGGTCAGGCCGCCGGGGTGCCGGTGACCCCGAGGTCACGCAGGCGGCCGATGTTGTCGAACGAGCCGAAGCCCACCCGGCCGGAGCCGAACGTGGTGTCCCTGGCCGTCATCAGCGGATCCTTCGAACCGTCCAGATAGACCGCGATCTCGCCGGTGGCAGGCAGATGCGTGACTCTGACGTCGTGCCACCTTCGGTCGACGATCGCCGGGTTGGCACCGCGGGAACGGCCGTTCCACTCGTAGTCGATGCGCTCCCGATCGGCGTTGTTGACCTTGAAGATGCCGTTGTGCGGGTAGATCGTGTTGTCCGTCGACAGGTGCGCGTAGTAGAACTCCGTGTCCGACCGGTAGCCGAAGACGATGATCACGTCCCGGTTGCTGATCTCGACCGGCTCGTCGATGCGGACGCTCCCCTTGATCTCCACCGAGGAGAGCACCGGGCCGGCGGTCAGGACCGCGTACTCGAAGGGGCGGCGCGGTCCGGGCCGCTCCGTGCCCGCTTCCGCGAGGATCACCTTGTCGCCGGTGAACCTCCACTTGGACGGCGTGACCGGCGCCCAGTTGGCCGGGCGCATGGTGTCGTGGACCCTCGTCGTGCCGGGCGACGCCGCCGCGAAGGTGCGGGTGCCGGTGACCTTCCAGATCTTGCCGTTGGCCTTGGCCAGCAGGTAGAGCTCGCCCTGCGTGTCGGTGCCGAAGCGCAGGTCGACCCGGTTGGGGTCGCCGGGCGCGCCCGGCGACGACAGGTCCCGCATCCGCACGGGCACGCCGGCCGCGTCGAACAGGTTCATCCGGTGGATGGTGGCCGGGGTACGGCCGCGGCGCATCTCGTCCGCCTCGGTGTAGAAGACCCACCCGTTGACCAGGTCGCCGAAGACGTACTTGCCGCGCAGCGCCGGCACGTCCCGGCCGCGGTAGACGAAGCCGCCCGCGACGGCCACGCCGACGTCCGAGGTGCAGTTCCAGCCCGGCTGCGGGTTGTGGTCGTACGCGGCGACCGGGTACTGGTAGCCCGCGTCGTCGGCCGGCAGCGGGTAGAGCCGGTCGCAGGGGTTCGCGGGTGCCCGGTCGAACCGGAAGGCGCCCTCCCGGTCGCTCCAGCCGAAGTTGTCACCGGGCCGCACGTCGTAGATCGACTCGATGGCGTGCTCGCCGATGTGGCCGAGGTACAGCCGGCCCGTGCCGCGATCCCAGCTGAACCGGTGCGGGTCGCGGAAGCCGTACGCGTAGATCTCGCCCAGCCGGTCCGGCTGCCCGGCGAACGGGTTCGACGGCGGGATGCCGTATTTGCCGTTGGGCGCGTTGGTGCCGAGCGGGTCGATGCGCAGCAGCTTGCCGTGCGGCATGGTCAGGTTCTGCGGGTCGGTGTTGCCGACGCCCTGGCCGCCGTCGCCCACGGCGAGGTAGAGGTTGCCGTAGTCGGCGTCGCCGCGCCGGGCGGTCGGGTTGAAGTTGATCTCCTGGATGCCGTGGATCTGGCCGCCGAAGCCGATCCGCAGCACCTCGCGGTGGGTGCCCGCGAACGTGTCCGCGGCCGGGTCGGTGGCCTTCCACTCGTCGATGACGCCGTGGTAGAGCACGTTGGCCTGCCGGTAGTCCGGCACGTCGGCGGTGATGGCCGCCTCTTCGGTGTGGATGGTGTAGAAGAGGCCGTTGCGTTTGAAGTCCGGGTGGAAGGTGACGTATCCGAAGCCCTGACCCAGGCCGCGGCCGGAGAAGAACTCCGGCTGGAAGGCCGCGGCCACGTCGAGGTAGACGTGCGGCACCCCGTTCTCCACGAAGTACAGGTTGCCGTTCAGGTCGGGCACCGCGCGCCGGCCGGATCCGTCCGGCACCTCCATGATGGTGTTGATCCGGGCGACCCGGTTGAGCCGCTGGTCGACAAGCGGCGGGTCGGTGAACGACTGCGGGAAGCTCGCGTACTCGGAGAGCACCAGGGCGAGCCGCGAAGTAACCGGCTCCGTAGGAATCGGGTCGTATATCGCCCCGTCGGCCGCCCGGGCCGCGGCGGGAAATCCCACCAATGTGGACAGTAGCAGCAGGAGTACGGGCAGGAACCTGCGTAACATGATTACCCCCGGTTCATGAAGCGGTACTGGTTCGCCACCTCGCGCGCCGACAGCGAGCGGTCGAGGAGCATGAGCGCGTCCATCCGGCAGTCACACGGGTTTCGGTCCGGCGAGCCCTGCCAGGGGAAGCTGCCGCCGATCTTGATCCCGCGCGGATCGGTGGCGGTGGTGACGTGCGGCCCGGGCCCGTTGATCAGCCACGGATCGTCGGTGCGGGTGTAGAAGCCCTCGACCGCTTTCCCGTTGCGGTAGAGCGCCATGGTGCCGGCGGTGAAGTCGAACGTCGCGGCCAGGTGCACCCACTCGTCCTTGGGCAGCAGGACCCGCCAGTCCTGGTCGGCGGCGAAGGTCTGCGAGTTGCCGCCGTCGATCCGCCGGCCCAGGGCGACCAGGCGCAGCGTGCCGTTGACGTCGATCAGTTCGAGCAGCGCTCGGACGGCGTGCCCGTCCGAGTCGCCGGTCAGCACCCCGGTGAGCCCGATGGCGTTGAACCCGGCGGCCGGGGCGTCCATCGACCGCTTGTACCAGCCCATCACGGTGACGCCCTCGACCGCGTTGAAGGCGCGCAGGGTGCGGACCCCGCTGGACGACCAGATGCCGGCCTTCCAGTCGTCGGTGGCGGTCCCGGCGACCGGCCGGGTCTGCAGCACCCGGTGGCCACCGGGATAGGCCCGGTCCGGTACCCGCATGGCGGCGCCGCCGTTGATCAGCTCGATCTCGGTGCCGGAGCGGCCCTGGTCGGCCTCAAGGGCCGGGTCGCCGGGCATCGGGTGGTCGAAGTCGTAGAAGGCGACCAGGTCTGATCGCAGGGACGGGTGGACGTCGTGCGGGCCGGTGCCGCCTGCCTGAGCCGGTGCGGTGGCGGCGCCGGTCGCGAGGACCGCGGCGACGGCGACGAGCGCACGGCCGGTTCTGGTCATCGTTGACCCCTCCTCTGAACGAAGTTGCATCGGTTTTCCGCGCGGGTGGGCTCACCGTTTCGGTACGACGGGTGGCTCGGCGGGGCGTCCGCCGAGGTAGAGCTCGCCGAGCTGAGGATCGGCCAGCAGCTCGGCCGCCGGCCCGGAGACGTGCACGCGCCCGAGATCGAGCACGCAGCCGATGTCGGCGGTCTGCAGCGCCCGCCGGGCGTTCTGCTCCACGAGCAGCACGGCCGTCCCGGCGTCGCGCATCCGCGCCACCTGCTCGAAGATGATCGTGGTGGCCTTCGGGTCGAGCCCCATCGACGGCTCGTCGAGGAGCACCACCTTCGGGTCGACCATCAGCGAGCGGGCGAACTCGACCTGCTTCTGCTGGCCGCCGGAGAGCAGCCCGGCCAGGGCGCCCCACCGCTGCGCGACCACCGGGAACAGGTCCCGGACGAAGGCCGTGCGCTCGGCGATCCTGGCCTTGTCCCGGATGGTGTAGCCGCCGAGCAGCACGTTCTCGGCGACGGTCATCTCCCGGAAGACGCTGTGGCCCTGCAGCACCAGCGCCACGCCGGCGGCGAGCATCCGCTGCGGGCCGGTGCCGGTGACGTCTGCGCCGCCGACCAGGACGCGCCCGGAGCTCGGCCGCAGCAGCCCGCCGGCCACCTTGAGCACCGTGGACTTGCCGGCGCCGTTGGGCCCGACCAGGCAGACGACGGACCCGGCGGGCACCGCGACGCTGAAGCCGCGCAGCACCGGCGCCGCGCGCCCGTAGCCGGCCTGGACGTCGACGAGCTCGATCTCAGACGCCAAGGTATGCCCCCAACACGCGTTCGTCGGTGCGGATCAGCGAGGGCGGCCCCTCGGCGATCGGGCGGCCCCGGTCGAAGACCACGATGTGGTCGCTGATGCTCATCACCAGGTCCATGTTGTGCTCGACGATGACGAAGGTGCGGCCCTCGGCGTTGAGCTCGCGTACCAGGGTGCCGATCCGGGTGAGCAGCGCCGGGTTGACGCCGCCCGCGGGCTCGTCGAGCAGCACCGTGTCCGGCTCGCCCATCAGCACGCCGGCCAGCTCGAGCAGCTTCTGCTGGCCCCAGGACATGTTCCGGGCCTCGACGCCGGCGAGGTGCTCGATGCCGAGCCGGGTCAGCCAGCCGCGCGCCCGGTCGACCTCGGCGCGGTGCCGGGCGCCCCGCATCCCCCCGATGAGGCCTCCCGGCCGCACGGCGGCCAGCACGTTGTCCAGCGCCGTCATGCGCGGGAAGACCCGGCAGAGCTGGAACGTGCGCCCCACCCCGGCCCGGGCGATGGCGTGCGGGGCCTTGCGGGTGATGTCCCGCCCGGCGTACGTGATCCGCCCGCCGTCGGCCCGGATCATCCCGGTGACGCAGTTGAAGAACGTGGTCTTGCCGGATCCGTTCGGCCCGATCAGGGCGTTGACCCGCCCCGGCCGGAAGCTCACGGTGGCGCCGTCGAGCGCCACCACTCCCCCGAACGCCTTGCGCAGGCCGCTGGTCTCGAGGCTCATCGCTTCGCCTCCGCCCGCTCGCGTTCGTCGCGCAGTTCCGCGGCGCTGACCTCGCGGATCGAGCTCTGCCGCGATCCACGGAACCGCCGCAGCAGGCCGCCGAGCGCGGGCAGCACGCCGTCGGGCATGAACATCACGACCAGCCCGAGCAGCAGCCCGGTCGCCACCAGGTGCAGCGGCGTGTTGCCGAACCGGCCCTTGAAGTACTCGAGCGCGACGCCCACGATCACCGCGCCGGTGAACGGCCCGAACAGGTTGCGCACGCCGCCGAGCAGCGCCATCAGCACCAGGTAGGAGCCGGTGAGGATGGAGAACTGGAAGATCGGGTCGAGGTCGCCGAACCACAGCGCGTAGAGGCCGCCGGCCAGCGCCGTGAACCCCACCGAGATCACAAAAACGATCAACTTGTACGCGAAGGTCGGCGTGCCGAGCGCCTCCGCCTTGTCCTCGTCCTCGCGGATCGCCTTGAGGCCGAGCCCGAAGCGGGACCGGTCGATGAGCCACCAGGCCAGCAGGGCCAGCGCCAGCAGGGCGGCGAACAGGTAGTAGAAGACGCGGTGGTGCTCGGGGCGCAGCAGGCCCGGGAACGGCCGCGGCACCACGAGTCCCCGCGAGCCGCCGGTGACCGAGGCCCAGCTCTGGAAGACCAGCAGCAGGATCAGCACCAGCGCGATGGAGACGATGACGAACGACGCGCCGCGTACCCGCAGCGCCGCGAGGCCGATCGGCACCGCGAGGGCCGCGACCAGCAGGGTGGACACGGCGAGGGCCACGAAGCTGGGCAGCCCGGCTCGGGTGACCAGCAGCGCGGTGCCGTAGCCGCCGAGGCCGGCCAGGGCGCCGTGGCCGAGCGAGATGTAGCCGGTGAAGCCGCCGACGAAGTTCCACGACGTCGACAGCACCGCGTAGTTGAGCACCACGATGCCGGCCGACAGGATGTAGGGGTTCGGCGCGAGGCTCGGGAACGAGAGCACCGCCGCGGCGAGGACCACCAGCCCCACGCCGGTCAGGACCCGCTTAGAAACGCTGGGCAAGGCGGCCTCCGAAGAATCCCTGCGGCCGGAACGCCAGCGTCACGAAGAGCGCCAGGTAGAAGATCGTCTGCGCCCAGGTGGTGCCCATCGGGATCTGCAGCAGGCTCTGCATGAGCCCGAGCAGGACCGCGGCGGCCGCGGCGCCGGGCACGCTGCCGAGCCCGCCGACCACGATGATGGCCATCAGCGGGCCGATCCAGTGCCAGTGCAGGGACGGGTAGATGGTGGTGTCGAGCGACAGCGCCGTGCCGCCGACCGCGGCGGTGGCCAGCCCGAGGCCGAAGCCGTAGCCGGCGACCTTCTCCGTGTCGATGCCGACCAGCCGGGCCGCGTCGCGGTGCTGGATCGTCGCCCGCAGCGCCCACCCGAACGCCGACCTCTTCATCAGCAGGTACAGGGCGGCCAGCGAGACGACGGCCAGGCCGAACGCGATCAGCTTGACCACCGCGATGCGGGCGCCGAACAGCCCGATGCTTGCCGTGCCGTAGCTGAGCTGGATGCGCCGCTGCGTGCCGGTGAACGCGTAGCCGAGCAGGCCCTCGATGATGAGCGCGACGGCGAAGGTGAGCAGCACCGACATCATGGTCAGGGTGATCGGGCGCAGCCGCGACAGCAGCAGCCGCTGCAGCAGGACGCCGGCGCCGAAGAACAGCGGCACCGAGACGATCATCGAGAGCAGCGGGTCGGTGCCGAGCCGCTCGTGCGACCACCAGGCCAGGTACGCGGCGAGGATGAGAAACGCCGAGTGGGCGATCATCACCACCCGCATGATGCCGAAGTAGAGGGTCAGCCCCGCCGCCAGGAGGGCGTAGAGCCCTCCCAGCAGCAGGCCGAGGATGACGCTCTGGAACAGCAAGCCACCGGAGGGCATCGAGGACTCACCAGGCCGGCTTCGGATAGAGCAGGTCGGCCTCCTTGACGGGTTCCGGCAGCACGATCTTGATGCTGCCGCCGAGCCACTGCTGGATCATGTGCGCGCCCTGCGGCCGGCCGTCGGCGTCCCAGCTGAGCGGGCCGACCACGGTCTCGACCTTGTTGGCGTGCACCCAGTCGACAAGCTTCTTCTGGCAGTCGCCCTGCTCGGCGCAGCCCGCGGCGGTCACGGCGGCCGCGACGACCTGGCCGGCGGTGTAGCCGTTGGCCTGGTCCTCCTCGGGCTCCTTGCCGAACTGCGCCTTGAACTTCTCGACGAACTCCTTGTTGCTCGCGTACGGCGCGTGCGGGCTGTAGCCGGTCGGCGACAGGACGCCCTCGGTCTTGTTGCCGATGGCCGCCGCGAACTCGGGGTTGGTCGGCGCGCCGGAGAACGCGGCGAGCTTGGGCTGGTAGTCGAGCTGCTGCAGGGCGACGATCAGGTTCACGCCGTCCTGGTACTGCGAGCCGCCGACCACCATGTCCGCCTTCGAGGCCGCGATCTTCGCCGCGATGCTGCTGAAGTCGGTGGTGTTCGGCGGATAGACCTCGTTGACGACGGTCTTGAACCCGGCCGCCTCCAGCTTGGCCTTGAGCCCGTAGGCGGTGCCCTGCGCGAACGGGTCGTCCATGGCCGCGTAGGCCACGGTCGCGGGCCGCCGGCCGGCCGGCATCGCCAGCAGGTAGTCGGCCAGGTGGTTGTAGTGGTCGCCGGCCACCGCGGGCGCCGCGTAGAACAGGTTCTTGAAGCCCTGGGAGAAGACCTCCTTGGCGGCGCCGGCCGGCTCGACGAAGAGCATGCCGTATTCCTCCGCGACCCGGGCCGAGGGCACGACCAGGCGGGTGGAGAACGGGCCGACCACGAGGTCGACCTTGTCGCTGCCGATCAGCTGCTCGTAGTCGGCGACGACCCGGTCCGCGTTGGACTGGTCGTCGAGGACCTTGAGCTCGATCTGGCGGCCCAGCAGGCCACCCTTGTCGTTGGTGATCTTGGCCCAGGCCTGGTAGCCCTGCTGGACGCCCTTGCCCGGCTCGGAGAAGTCCCCGGTCAGCGGCAACGAGATCCCGACGACGATCGGATCGCCGGTGGACTCCGCCTCGCCGCCGTCGTCGCTGCACGCGCCGAGGGCGAGGATCGTAATCGCGCCGAGGGCCGTGGCCCAGCGGGTACGCCTTAGTGATGAACGCATCCTCGGAAGCTCCTTTGCCCGGGACGTAAGCGCTTACGAAAGCGCTTACGTAGCCTAGGCTGAGTCTCGTGTCACTGGCAATAGCCTCGGTAACACGAGCCTGACGTTCGGTGACCACACAGGTCCGAGTTCCGTGGAGAGTGGACGGATGCCCAAACCCGGCCCGAGGCTGCGCCTCGCCGACGTCGCCGAGCGTGCCGGTGTCTCACTGGCGACCGCCTCCCGCGCCCTGGCGGGCCGCGACGGCGTGAGCGAGGAGGTCGCCAACCGGATCCGGGACATCTCGCGCGAGCTCGGCTACGTCGCCAACCCCTACGCGCGGACCCTCGCGGGCGGCGCCAGCTCCACCGTGGGGCTGGTCGTGCACCAGGTGGACGACCCCTACTTCTCCGAGATCGCGGGCGGGGTCATCCAGGTCGCCGACGAGCAGAGCCTGCTGGTGCAGATCTGCCACTCCGGCCGCGACCCGGACCACGAGCTGCGCCAGATCCGGCACCTGATCGCGCAGCGGGTCGGCATCATCATCATCGCCGGCTCGGGCTACAGCGACCTGCGCGTCGAGGCGGAGGCCAAGGCCGAGCTGTCGGCCTTCCAGGGCCTCGGCGGCCGGGTGGCGGTCATCGGCCGGCACGCACTCGGCGTCGACGCGGTCCTGCCCGACAACGAGGACGGCGGCCGGGCGCTGGGCGACCACCTGATCGGCCTCGGGCACCGCCGGATCGC
>NZ_JBEZXZ010000287.1:0-8379 GCF_040638275.1 Actinoplanes sp. NPDC026623
CCCACGGGGGGGGGCGGCGCCCCGCCGTGCTCGGGGGGGGGGGGTGTGGGGGGGGGGGCGGGGTTGGGGGGGGGGGTTCAGCCGGGGGGGGGTTTTTGCGGCACCTGCGTCTCGTCCCCCCCCGGGGCCCGCGCGGCCGCTGCCACCATGGAAACATGACCAATGCAGCGTCGTCCGGCGCCGAGCAGAACCGACTGCGTGAAGCCGATGCGACCCCGGCGTGGCGCAGGTGGGGTCCGTACCTCAGCGAACGCCAGTGGGGCACCGTGCGGGAGGACTACAGCGCCGGCGGCGACGCCTGGGCCTACTTCGGTCACGACCAGGCGCGCTCGCGCGCGTACCGGTGGGGCGAGGACGGCATCGCGGGCATCAGCGACGACGAGCAGCGCCTGTGTTTCTCCGTCGCGATGTGGAACGGCCGCGACCCGATACTCAAGGAGCGCCTCTTCGGCGTGACGAACGCCGAGGGCAACCACGGCGAGGACGTCAAGGAGCAGTACTTCTACCTCGACAGCACGCCGACCCACTCGTACATGCGGATGCTCTACAAGTATCCGCAGCGGGAGTTTCCGTACGAGGATCTGCTCGCGACCGGCCGGTCCCGCGGCCGCGGCGACTTCGAGTACGAGCTGCTCGACACCGGGATCTTCGACGAGAGCCGCTACTTCGACGTCTTCGTCGAGTATGCCAAGGCCACCGCGGAGGACGTCCTGGTCCGGGTCACCGTGCACAACCGGGGCCCGGACCCGGCCACGCTGCGCCTGCTGCCGACCCTGTGGTTCCGCAACACCTGGTCGGGGGAGCGGCCGGCCGGCAGGCCGGCGCTGCGCGAGGTGCCGGACGTGCCCGGCCTGTCCGTGGTGGCGGCCGAGCACGAGACGCTCGGCACCCGCTGGCTGCTCTGCCAGGGCGAGCACGACCTGCTGTTCACCGAGAACGAGACCAACTCCGCGCGGCTGTTCGGCAGCCCGAACGCGACCCCGTACGTCAAGGACGGCATCGACCGCTTCGTGGTGCACGGCGAGACCGCGGCGGTGAACCCGGCGCGCACGGGCACCAAGGTGGCCGCCGACGTGGTGCTGGACCTGCCCCCCGGCGGCTCGGCGACGATCCGGCTGCGGCTCACCGACGAGGCCGTCGACGCCGGCCTGCCCGACGACCGGTCGTCGCAGGCCGAATTCGACGCGCTCGTCGAGCGGCGCCGCGCCGAGGCCGACGAGTTCTACGACGACCGCATCGCGCCCGGGCTGCGCGGGTCCGAGCAGATGGTGGTCCGCCAGGCCCTCGCCGGGATGCTGTGGAGCAAGCAGTACTTCGGCTACGACGTCGAGCAGTGGCTCGCCGAGCACGGCCTGGACCCGCTGGACGCGCAGGGCGTCCGCAACGGCGACTGGTTCCACCTGGACAGCCACGACATCATCTCGATGCCGGACACCTGGGAGTACCCGTGGTTCGCCGCCTGGGACCTCGCGTTCCAGGCGGTCACCCTCGGCATGGTCGACATCGAGTTCGCCAAGGGGCAGCTGGACCTGCTGCTGAGCCGGCGGTTCATGCATCCCAACGGGCAGATCCCCGCGTACGAGTGGAACTTCAGCGACGTCAACCCGCCGGTGCACGCCTGGGCCGTCTACCTGCTCTACGAGCTGGAGAAGTCCAGGACCGGTTCGGGCGACCGGGCCTGGCTGGAGAACGCGTTTCACAAGCTGTCCAAGAACTTCACCTGGTGGCTGAACCGCAAGGACGTCGACGGCCGCAACGTCTTCCAGGGCGGCTTCCTCGGCCTCGACAACATCGGCGTCTTCGACCGCAGCGCCCCGCTGCCGACCGGCGGCCACCTGGACCAGGCGGACGGCACCGCCTGGATGGCGCTGTACTGCCAGAACATGCTGCAGATCGCCGTGGAGCTGGCCGAGGCGGACCCGGTCTACATCGAGCAGGCGCAGACCTTCGTCGAGCACTTCGCCTGGATCGCGGTCGGCGTCAACCGCACGGTCGGCAAGGCCGAGACGATGTGGGACGACGAGGACGGATTCTTCTACGACCTGCTGCGCCTGCCCGACGGCAGCGCCACCCGGATGAAGGTGCGCTCGATGGTCGGGCTGCTGCCGCTGGCGGCCGTCACCGTGATCGGCCCGGAGGTGACCGGCCGCTACCCGCAGCTGGTCGAGCAGACCCGCGACTTCGTCGCCGGCCACCCGAGCGTGGAATCCGTGCTGTCACAGGGGCGGTTCGAGGGCGGCCGCGGTCATTTCATGCTGGCGCTCTTCGACGAGTCGCGGCTGCGCCGGATCCTGGCGCGGATGCTCGACGAGGACGAGTTCCTCAGCCCGTACGGCATCCGCTCGCTGTCGCGGTCCCACGCCGACCGGCCGTTCGAGCTGGATGTCCTCGGTCAGCGCTACAGCGTGTCCTACCTGCCCGCGGAGTCCGACAGCGGCATGTTCGGCGGGAACTCGAACTGGCGGGGGCCGGTCTGGTTCCCGATGAACGCCCTGCTCATCCGCTCCCTGCTCAACCTGCACGTGTACTACGGCGAGGAGTTCACCGTCGAGTGCCCCACCGGATCCGGCGTCACGATGACGCTGTTCGAGGTGGCCAAGGAGATCTCCGAGCGGCTGACCCGGATCTTCCTGCCGGGGGAGGACGGGCGCCGGCCCTGCTACGGCGGCAACCACATCTTCGCCGACGACGAGCACTGGCGCGACCTGGTGACGTTCTCCGAGTACTTCCACGGCGACAACGGCGCCGGCCTCGGCGCCAGCCACCAGACCGGCTGGACCGGGCTGGTCGCGGTGTTCCCCAACCTGTTCGCCAACCTCACCAGCCGGGACCTGCTCGACCACGGCATCATCGGCGGCTTCCGGGCGCCGAGGACGGAGGAACGATGAGCGGCTGGCCGTCCGCACCTGTCGTCTACGAGGTCGACACCTGGCCGTGGCTCTCCGATCTGCGCAAGCGCCTCGGCGCGGCGGCGACCCTCGCCGACGTGCCCGGCGAGGTGTGGGACGAGCTGGCGCCGCCGGGCACGGACGCGGTGTGGCTCATGGGGGTGTGGGAACGCAGCCCGGCGGGGCTCGACATCGCCCGTGGCAACGAGTCGCTGCAGCGCGCGTTCCGTGCCGCCCTGCCGGATCTGGCACCCGAGGACGTCGTCGGCTCGCCGTACTGCGTGCGGCGGTACCTCGCCGACCCGCGCCTCGGCGGGCCGGCCGGCCTGGTCGTGGCCCGCGCGGAGCTGGCCCGGCGCGGGCTGCGGCTGATCCTCGACTACGTGCCCAACCATGTCGCACCCGACCACCCGGCGGTGACGGCGCACCCGGACTGGTTCGTGACCGGCACGGCGGCGGACCTCGCGGCCGCACCGGAGTCCTGGTTCGACGGCGGCGGCGCGGTGGTGGCCCGCGGCCGCGACCCGTTCTTCCCGCCGTGGCCGGACGTCGTGCAGCTCAACGCGTTCAGCCCCGGGCTGCGCGACGCCACCGTTGACGTGCTCGCCGCCATCCTGGACCAGTGCGACGGCGTCCGGTGCGACATGGCGATGCTGCTGACCAACGAGGTGTTCGCCAGGACCTGGGGCGAGCACGCCGGGCCGCCGCCCGCCGAGGAGTTCTGGCCGCTGGTCATCGACGGGGTGCGGCAGCGCCACCCGGGCGCGGTGCTCATCGCCGAGGCGTACTGGGACATGGAGTGGACGCTGCAGCAGCAGGGCTTCGACTTCTGCTACGACAAGCGCCTCTACGACCGGCTCGCCCACGAGGACGCCGACGCGGTGCGCAAGCACCTGGGCGCCGGGCCGGACTACCAGCGCCGGCTGATCCGCTTCATCGAGAACCACGACGAGCCGCGCGCCGCCGCGGAGTTCCCCGGGGGCCGTGACCGGGCCGCCGCGGTGGCCGTGGCCACGCTGCCCGGCGCGACGCTCTGGCACGACGGGCAGCTCGACGGGCGGCGCGTGCACCTGCCGGTGTTCCTGTCCCGCCGCCCGGCGGAGCCGGTCGACGCGGCGCTGCCGCCGTTCTACCGCCGGCTGCTCGCCGTCGCCGGGGGGCTGCGCAGCGGCGACTGGCGGCTGCTGGACTGCCGGGGCTGGCCGGACAACCCGACCCACCAGGACCTGCTGGCCTGGGCCTGGCACGACGACCTGCCGCACCACCTCGTCGTCGTGAACCTGTCCCCGGCGTCCGCGCAGGCCCGGGTGCCGCTGCCGTGGCAACGACTGCGCGCCGGGCACTGGCGGCTGGTCGATCTGCTGGACGACCGGGCCTACGACCGGGACGGCGGCGAGCTCGTGGACTCGGGGCTCTACGTCGATCTTCCGCCGTGGGGCTCACACATATTCCGGGTCGAGCCGGCCTGACCGGCGCGGGAAAGGGGCCGCCCGCCGGGTTCGACCCGGCGGGCGGCCCTGTGCCTACTGCGGTGCGGCCGTCTCCGGGGCGGGCGGCGTCGCGGGCAGCCTCCCCGCGGCTACCAGCCCGGCGATGCCGATCACGGCCAGGACGATCATCGCGAGCGCGTACGAGCGCTCCGGCGTCTTCGTCAGCCCGGCCACGAGGATGGTGCCGGCGATCGCGGCACCCAGGGACGAGCCGAGGTTGGACACGCTGCGCGACAGCCCGGAGATCTCGCCCTGCAGGTCCTCGCCGAAGCTGGACTGCACGATGTTCACCGACGGGGTCAGCATGCCGCCGATGCCCAGCCCGATCAGGAAGAGCCCGGGCACGAAGGCCCAGACGCTCTTGGACACGCCGATCATGACCAGGAACACGAGGATGCCGGCGATCGTCACCGCGAAGCCCGCGAGGACCAGCGAGCGCTGCTTGCGGCGCTTCGCCATGCGCTCGGCCAGCAGCGACGACAGCAGCAGGCCGACCGTCGCCGCCGTGAAGATCACGCCGGTCTCGATGGCGTTGTAGCCGCGCACCACCTGCAGGTACGCCGAGACGACGAACGAGACACCCATGAGCACCAGCCACTGGACGTTCTGCGTGACCAGGCCGAAGTTGGAGGTGTGGTTGCGGAACAGCGCGGTGGACAGCAGCGGCTCCTGACCCTTGCGTTCCTTGGCGCGCGCCGCGTAGAAGAACCACGCCAGGACGAGGGCGCCGGCCACGACCAGGCCGAGCATGAGCCAGAGGTTGTCGTCCGCCGCCAGGATGCCCATGACGAGCAGGACGAGCCCCAGCGCCGACAGCACCGCTCCGCCGGTGTCGAACGGCCGGGTCGGGTCCGCCGGCAGCGGGTCCTTGACGTAGCGCCGGCTCAGCACCAGGATCAGCGCGACCACCAGCGCCTGGAAGACGAAGGCGGCCCGCCAGCTGATCCCGGACGTGATGAGGCCGCCGATCAGCGGCCCCGCGGCGGCGCCGATGCCGCCCATCGCGCTGATCGCGCCGAAGGCGCGGGCCCGCGCGGCGACACCGGTGAACAGCAGCGTGGTGAGGATGTAGACCGGCGGGATCAGCAGCGCGGTGCCGATGCCCTCGAGGATCGAGTTGCCGATGATGAGCACCGGCAGGCCGGGGGCGACCGCGCTGATCAGGGCGCCGACGCCGTACACGGCGAGGCCGACGGTGAGGCACCGCTTGCGGCCGTACCGGTCGGTCAGCTTGCCGCCGGGGATCATCAGCGCGGCCATGACCAGCAGGAAGATCGTGATGGCGAGCTGCACGCCCTGCACGGTCGTGTTCAGGTCCTCGCTGATGTCGTTGATCATCACGTTCATGTTGGAGCCGGCGAAGCTGCAGATGAACTGGGCCAAGGCGAGGGGAATGAGCACCCGTCGTAGGGCGCTCGACGGTCCTTGCGTCGAGGCATGGACGGTCATACGGGACCTGCTTCCACTCGGGTTCTCACCCGGGCGCGACGGCGGGCCGGGAGCTGGACATCCGTCCCAGCGTCCCGGCTCCGGCGGGGCGCGACTTCATCCGTTGCGAATGATCCGGGCACGCCGGACGGGAGGTCGAAACGTGGCCTGCGCCGGCCTACATCCGCCGGGCGGTGGCGAGGGCGGTCAGCGCCTTGTCCGCGCCGGAGAAGACCCGCGCGCTGCCCACCAGCGGCGCGAGCGCGATCAGCACCCCGCGTACCTCGTCGGCGGAGATGCCGATCTCGTCCGCGACGGTCAGGTTCACCAGGTACGACGCGGCCGGCGCGTCGACCGCCACCAGCGCCGCGATCCGCACCAGCAGGTACGTTCGATCGTCGAGGCCGGACTGCGCCTGGATGTCGCTGTGCATCCGCATCAGCGTCTCCGCGAGCGGCGCCTCGCCGGGCATGGTCGACTCCAGTAACGCGGCGACTGCTTCGTCCACAGACATGATCGGGTCTCCGTTCGTCGGCTTGCGAGCGTCGACGCCGAGTCTTTCGCGGGTGCCGGCCGGCCTGCCTCATCCCCGTCGGAGGAAAGGCGCGACCCGTCCGCGACGGGGGATGCCGGGCCGGGGCGAACCGCCGACACTCGCGTCATGAGCGACGAGGGTGCCGGCGAGGCCCGCCCCACGCCGGTGCGCCCGCCGGGCGTTGCGGGGTCCGGCCTCGTGCCACCGTGGCTCGGCCGGCTCGGCTGGTCCGGCTGGATGCTCGCGGGCGCGGTGGTCGGCGTCGTGGCGATCATCGTGGCGGTCGGCGTCGTCCTGCCTTACCTGGCGCCGGTGATCTTCGCGGTGATCCTCGCGGCCGTGCTCCAGCCGTGGGTCGGATGGATGTGCCGGCACCGGCTCCCGCCGGCCGCGGCGGTGAGCGTCGCCGTCGCCACCGTGCCGGTGGTGGTCTGCGCGATCGTCGTCGTGGTCGTCATCGGCCTGCGGGGCCAGGGCGCCGTCTGGGCGCAGACCGCACAGGCCGCCTCGGACCGGCTTCGATCCGCCACCGGCGCCGACCCGCTGACCCCGCTTGCCGACGCGTCGCAGCGCCGGGAGATCCTGCTCGGGATCGCCGGCACCGCGCTCACCGGCGCGGCGGCGGTCGCCGCCCTGGTCTTCGGCGCGCTGATCGCGCTCTACATCCTGTTCTTCCTGCTCATCGACGGTCGCCGGTTCGGCGCGGGCATCGAGCGGCGGGTGTCGCTGCCGGGCGCCACGACGCGGCTGATGCTCGCGGACGCCGGCGACCGGCTGCGCCGCTATGTGGTCGGCACGACCTTCGTCGCGACGCTGGACGCGGTGCTGATCGGGCTCGCGGCGGCGGTGCTGCGCCTGCCGCTGGTGTTCGTCATCGTGCTCGTCACCTTCACCACGGCGTACGTGCCGTACCTGGGCGCCTGGCTGTCCGCGATCTTCACGGTGCTGGTGGCCCTCGGCGCGGGCGGCGTGCAGGCGGCGCTGTGGATGCTCGCGGTCGTGCTGGTGACCCAGAACGTGATCGAGGGGCTGGCGCGTCCGCTGGCGTTCGGCGCGGCGCTCGACATGCATCCGCTGGCGATCCTCGCGGTCACGGTGGCCGGCGGGATCATCGGCGGCATCCTGGGCGTCTTCATCGCGGTGCCGCTCGCCGCGATCGTCATCTCCTGGCGGCGGACGCTGCGGACGCTTCGGTCGCAGTCCTAGGCCTCATTCGTCCGGGGTGATGCCCGGTTCGTGATCACGGTGCGACGATCCGGGCGTCGGCAGCCGATCGGTCAGACCCGCGGCGGCCCTGAACGGGAGGGACAGCGGATGGCCGCGAGCAAGAGCACCGCGTGGGCCGGCATGGTCGTCTTCGCCGCCACCATGCTGCTGATCATGAGCATGATCAACGTTTTCGAGGGCCTCGTGGTGCTGTTCAACGACGAGCAGCTCGTGTGGCTTCCGGAACGGCTCGTTCTCGTCGACTTCACCGCCTGGGGCTGGACGCTGCTGCTGTTCGGCATCGCCCTGTTCGCGGTCGGCGTCGGCCTGCTCGCGACGCAGACCTGGGCCAGGATCGCGGGCATCGTCGTCGTCGGCCTGCACGCCGTGTGGCAGGTCGCCTCGCTCGGGGCGTACCCGCTCTGGTCGCTGCTGATGCTCGCGCTCGACACCTTCGTGATCTTCGCGCTCACCGCGCGGTGGTCGAGCGTACGGCCCGAACCGGAACTGCAGATCGACCAGAGGTAGCCGAACGCCGGTCCAGGACGGAGTACACATGGGTTGCCTGTTCGCCATCTTCGCGGGTGTCTTCCCGCGGTTGGCCCTGTTCATCATCTGGCTGGTCCGGCCGGGATTCGTCGACGCCGCGTTCGACACCTGGATCTGGCCGCTGGTGGGAATCATCTTCCTTCCGTTCGCCACGCTGCTGTACGTCATCTTCTACACGCCGGGCGTCGGCCTCGTCGGCTGGGAATGGTTCTGGGTGGTGGTCGCCATGATCTTCGACCTGGCCCACATCGCGGCCAGCGTCGTGGGGGGCCGGGGGCGGGGC
>NZ_JBEZXZ010000288.1:0-8354 GCF_040638275.1 Actinoplanes sp. NPDC026623
CCACCCCAAAAGGCAAGCGAACCAGCCATGACAAAACCAATTGGCACTGGCTTATCTAGCACCCTGTTGAGTTCTCAAAGAACAACCACACACCGAACCTGACTCCCTCAGGAGACCCGCTCGGGGCAACCGCTCAAACTTACCCGGTCGACTTCGCCAGCGCAAGACCGGAGTCTTGGAAGATCCGAAGATCTTCGTGGCATCGCCCGAATGGTTTCCCGCGCTAACGCTCACCCCTGTCGGGGTGCTCGTTGATGCGGGTGGCCTCTGCAGACCGGCCGATGATCGCTTAGCGATCCATCCGCCCGGCTCCTGCTGGCCGTTGTACTCTACCCGGTCGTTCTCGCTGGCGCAAATCCGGTTTCCCGGCACCCGCTTCGCCCGGTCGCTGAGGTCAGCATAGCGCTTTCCTTCAGCCGCCTCCGAGTCCCCCTAAGATCGGTCACTTTCGTGCCGCTCCGTCCGGTTCCCCTCGGGCAAGGAGAAAGTTACGCGACCCCCCACCCGAAACGCAAATCGAGACCCTTGCCGGTCCGCCATCGCGTGCCTGCCCGTGCCAGAGTGGCAGTCATGGCCGCTTCCCCGGTGCTCGCCGCCGACGCGCTGATCAGCCTGCTGACCCCGCTGACTCAGCTGCTCATCGGCGTTCTGGTGCTGGCCGCGGTGCTCGTCTCCTTGCAGCGCCTGATCATGCGCGGCCCCACCCGGATGGGCGGAGCAATGCTCATCATCGGCGGCGCCCTGGTGTGCGTCGCGGTCCTGAGCTACCTCGCGCAGAGCCTGTAGAAGGCGCCCTCCGACCCGATCGGCGCCCCACCCGAGCTGGATCGCCCCCCGAACAGCGGCCGGAAGCCCGGCTGGTCAGCCAACCCTCGCGACCGGAGAGACCGCAGGCCGACCAACCCGACCCAGGTTGGCCGAGCCCGCGAGCAGCGGCGGCGGGCCGGCCCGGGGCCTCGCAAGTAGTGACGGCAGGTTGCCGGCCCTCGACGGAGCGGCAGCCAGCCGAACTTCGCGACTCCGTGAAGAGAAACGGCAGGTCGGCCACCATCGCGGGCGGCGACCGCGGACCGTCGGGACCGGCCGGTTCCGGTCGGCCGGCACAGGCCCGGACGGCGTCCCTCAGGTTCGGGCCAGCAGCGTGATTCAAGCCGTTGTGAGCCTCGCTGCCCAAGGCGCGACGCCGTGGCGAGCGGGCGAGGCCACGCGACGGGGTAGGTCGGCGACGCTACAGGCGGCGATTGGCCAGGCTTGGGAGTTCGCTGCGGATCTCCTCCAGCCGTTCCAGGTCGATGTCGGCCGTCACGATGCCGACCGTGTCCGGCGCCTGCGCCAGCACCGTCCCCCAGGGGTCGATGATCATGCTGCGGCCGAAGCAGGTGCGGCCGGGGTCGTGGTCGCCGATCTGGCCGGCCGCCACCACGTAGCACTGGTTCTCGATCGCCCGGGCTCGGAGCAGGACCTCCCAGTGGTCGCGCCCCGTGTGCATCATGAACGCCGCCGGCACCACGACCATCCTGGCTTCGCCCTCGACGGCCAGGCGCCGGTAAAGCTCGGGGAAGCGCAGGTCGTAGCAGATCGACAGGCCCGTGCGTACGCCGTCGACGTCGGTCACCACGGTCTGGTCGCCCGGTGCCACCGTGCGGGACTCCTGGTAGGAGACTCGGCCCGGGATCTCCACGTCGTACAGATGGATCTTGCGGTAGGTCGCGGCCAGGTCCCCGGACCGGTTGAAGACCAGCGACGTGTTGTAAGTGCGCGCCTCGTCCGGGCCGGCCTCGTGGAACGAGCCGGCGTGCACCCAGATGCCGAGCTCGCGGGCCGCCGCGGAGAAGAACGCGGCGAACTCGCCGTCGATCGGCTCGGGCTTCGGCAGGCCCGACGACCTGCCGAGATAGTCGACGTACTCGGGCAGGACCGCGAGGTCCGCGCCGGCCTCGGCCGCGCGGCCCAGCTGGCCACGGGCGGCGGCCAGATTGGCGGCCCGATCGTCGCGAGCGTTCAGCTGGCATACGGCGACACGCATGACAGCCAGCGTACGGCCGGCGGCACGCGCCCGCCGCACGAGATTCAGCGGGTTGCGGGCATGAAGAGGACTTCGGCGCCGACGGGTGCGTAGCCGGCCGCCAGGAAGGCGCGCAGGCTCGCCGCGTTGCCCGGAGCGACCTGAGCCCACACCGGCCGACCCTCGGGCACCAGATGGCGGGCCGCGGCCGCGAGCGAGCGTCCCAGGCCCTCGTTGCGGGCGTCCTCGGCGACCTCGACGGCCGCCTCCCACCGCCCGCCGAGTCCGCGGCCCAGGACGAGCACCGCCGGTCCGCAGGTCCAGACCCGGACGTCGTCGCGGTATCGCCGGGCGCGGACCACCCGGGGATGGTCGCTGTCCAGGATCGGCGAGAGCGGGACCGCCGGTGCGCCCGCCGCGCGCGGGGCGAGCAGCACCGCGTCGAGGCTGCCGGCGGTCATGCCCAGCCGTGCCTCGAGGCCGCCGAGGAATCTCGGCGACAGCGGTGCGGAGAGATCGTCGTCGGTGCCCATCCACGAGTCGACCCACGGCCGGTCGACGGCGGCGGCCACGACGACATGGCCGGGAAACGACACCACCGCCGCCCGATGGGGCGACGGTGGCGGTACGAGCTCGAGCCAGGGGTCCGTTGGGAGCCGTTCGCGGTGCTCGACTCTGGCCAGGACCTCCGGGAGACCGTGTGGTGCGTTCAGGCCGACTTCTCCTCGCGTTCGCGACGAGCTCGCCGGCCCACGAATTCGCGGGGGACGATGGTCGGGATGACGTTTTCCACCACCACTTCGCGGGTGATGAGCACCCGGGCGGCGTCGGGGTTGCTGGGAACCTCATACATCACGGAGAGGAGGACCTCTTCCATGATGGCCCGCAGGCCGCGGGCTCCGGTGCCACGGAGCATCGCCTGGTCGGCGATCGCCTCGAGGGCGCCGGTGTCGAACTCCAGCTCGACGCCGTCCAGCTCGAAGAGCCGCTGGTACTGCTTCACGTAGGCGTTGCGGGGCTCCGTGAGGATCTTGATCAGCGCCTCGCGGTCGAGGTTGCGCACGGTGGTGATGACCGGCAGCCGGCCGATGAACTCGGGGATCAGGCCGAACTTCAGCATGTCCTCGGGCATGACCTTGCTGAAGATGTCGTCCGTGTCGCGCTCCGAGATCGAACGCAGGTGGGCGCCGAAGCCGACCCCGCCCTGCCCGACCCGGGACTCGATGATCCGGTCCAGGCCCGCGAACGCCCCACCGACGATGAACAGCACGTTGGTGGTGTCGATCTGGATGAACTCCTGGTGCGGGTGCTTGCGGCCGCCCTGCGGCGGGACGTTTGCCACCGTGCCCTCGAGGATCTTCAGCAGGGCCTGCTGGACACCCTCGCCGGAGACATCACGGGTGATCGACGGATTTTCGCTCTTGCGAGCGATCTTGTCGACCTCGTCGATGTAGATGATGCCCTGCTCGGCGCGCTTCACGTCGTAGTCGGCGGCCTGTATGAGCTTGAGCAGGATGTTCTCGACATCCTCGCCGACGTAGCCGGCCTCGGTCAGCGCCGTGGCGTCCGCGATCGCGAACGGAACGTTGAGCATCCGGGCCAGCGTCTGCGCCAGGTGGGTCTTACCGCAGCCGGTGGGGCCGATGAGCATGATGTTGGACTTGGCCACCTCGACGTCGCTGCCACCTCCGGGCGCGCCTGCCGACTCGGCCTGAATCCTCTTGTAGTGGTTGTAGACAGCTACCGAGAGGGCCTTCTTGGCCTGCTCCTGCCCGACCACGTAGTTGTCGAGGAACTGGCAGATCTCCATCGGCTTGGGAAGCTCTTCCCACTTCACCTCGCCGGTTTCGGCCAGCTCTTCCTCGATGATCTCGTTGCATAGGTCGATGCACTCGTCGCAGATATAAACACCAGGGCCCGCGATGAGCTTCTTGACCTGCTTCTGGGACTTCCCACAGAAGGAGCACTTCAGTAGGTCGCCACCGTCGCCGATCCGTGCCACCTACGTTCTCCCTGCGCTCATCGGCCGGCTTGTGCCGGCCCCTGGCCTGAGGATGATTTCCTCGTCGCCAAACAACGTCCTACAGAGTTCATCGTCTGCCGACCCACGTAACTGAGGTTGCTGGCTCGACGTTACCCGCTGATGGGCAGTTCTCCGACCCCCCAAAACGGGCGTGTCAGGGGTCAGTCAGTCTAGCGTGCGCCGACCGACCCCCGACATGACGCGTTGGGGCTCAGACGCCGGCTTTCTGCAGGCTCTTCTTGCGGGTGGCCAGGACGGTGTCGACCAGGCCGTACTCCTTGGCCTCGCCGGCCGTCATGATCTTGTCGCGGTCGATGTCCTTGCGGACCTTCTCCACCGTCTGGTTGGAGTGCTTGGCGAGCATCTCCTCGAGCTGGGTGCGCATGCGCATGATCTCGCGGGCCTGGATCTCGATGTCCGAGCCCTGGCCGTAGCCGCCCTCGGTGGCCGGCTGGTGGATGATGATCCGCGAGTGCGGGAGCGCCATCCGCTTGCCGGGGGTGCCGCCGGAGAGCAGCACCGCGGCCGCGCTGGCCGCCTGGCCGAGGCAGACCGTGCTGATGTCCGGGCGGACATACTGCATCGTGTCGTAGATCGCCGTCATCGCGGTGAACGACCCACCGGGCGAGTTGATGTACATCAGGATGTCGCGGTCCGGGTCGGCGCTCTCCAGCGTCAGCAGCTGGGCCATCACGTCGTTGGCCGACGCGTCGTCCACCTGGACGCCGAGGAAGATGATCCGGTCCTCGAACATCTTGTTGTACGGGTTCGACTCCTTCACGCCGTACGACGTGCGCTCGACGAACGAGGGCAGTACGTAGCGGTTGTGCACCGGAGCGAACCCGGGAGGCATCGTCAGGTCGGTCATTGTCAGCTCCTCAGTTCAGCGTTCCGGCGCCCTCGGGGACCTGTGTGGCACCCGTGATCACCTTGTCGATGAAGCCGTAGTTCTTGGCCTCCTCGGCCGTGAACCAGCGGTCCCGGTCGGAGTCGGCCTCGATCTGCGCCTGGTCCTGGCCGGTGTGGAAGGCCACCCGGTCCTGGAACATGCGCTTGGTGTAGAGCATCTGCTCGGCCTGGATGGCGATGTCGGCGGCCGTGCCGCCCATGCCACCCGACGGCTGGTGCATCATGATCCGCGCATGCGGCAGCGCGTAGCGCTTACCCGCCGTGCCGGCACAGAGCAGCAACTGCCCCATCGACGCGGCCATGCCCATGGCCACGGTGGAGACGTCGTTGTCGATGAACTGCATCGTGTCGTAGATCGCCATGCCGGAGTAGACGGAACCACCCGGCGAGTTGATCCACAGGTTGATGTCGCGCTCGGGGTCCTCCGCGGAGAGCAGGAGCAGCTGCGCGCAGATGCGGTTGGCAACCTGGTCGGTCACCTCGCTGCCGAGGAAGATGATCCGCTCGCGCAGCAGGCGGTTGTAGACCGAGTCGTCCAGGTTGCCACTGATGGAGTCACCACGCAGCGTGGGACTTGCAGAGATGTGCAAATCGGTCATGGCAGCCCTTCACAGCTGACTGTGTCGGCCGAGGGATCCGGCCGACAGGTTGTCCGTCGTAGAACCAACCTAACCGGTCGCATCCGCATCAGCTTCCCGCTCGGGCAGGTGTTCGCTGACAGCGCATCGGCTCCCTGCGTACCCGAAAAAAAGCGTGGGCCGCCGCGTGCCGCAAGGGGCGCGCGGCGGCCGAATCGCCCGGATATCAGTGGTTGTGCCCGGCGTGCTCGTCCTCGGAGGCCTCGCGGAGCTCATCGAGGGTGAGCGTGTTGCCGTCGCTGTCCTTCATCGTGACCTGCTCCATGACGTTGGCCAGGGCCTTGCCGCGGCGCACGTCGCCGAAGACGGCCGTGGCCGCCCCCGACTGGACGAGCTGGTCGTAGTACTGCTGGGGCTGCATCTGCGCGCGCTGCGCGCGGTGCACGATCTCGTGACCGAACTCGTCGTCGGAGACCTGAATGTCCTCGGCGTCCGCGATCGTGTCGAGCAGCAGCTGGATCCGGACGCCCTCGGTGGCCGCCTCGGTCAGCTCGGTGTCGATCTGCTCCTCGGTCTTCTCCTCGGAGGCCAGGTAATCCTCGAGGCTCGCGCCGATGCGCTCTAGCTGGTCGGTCATCGCCTGCTTGCGACCCTCGACCTCGTCCTTGACGATGCCCTCGGGCGCCGGGATGTCGGCGGCCTCGACGAGCTGCTTGAGCGCCTCGTCGCGGGCGGCGTAGATCTGCTCGACCTTCTTGACCTTGCCAAGGCGCTCCTTGAGGTCGGCCTTGAGCTCGTCGAGGGTGTCGAACTCGCTCGCCAGCTGGGCGAACTCGTCGTCGACCTCGGGCAGCTGCTTGTCCTTGACGCTGCGCACGGTCACGGCCACCTCGGCGTCGCGGCCGGCGAAGTCGCCGCCGACCAGCTGCGTGGTGAACGTGGCGTCGGCGCCCGTGACCAGGCCGACGAGGACGTCGTCGAGGCCGGGCAGAAGCTGCTTGCTGCCGACCTCGTGCGAGATGTTCGTCGCGGAGCCGCCGGGCACCTCCTCGCCGTCGACGGTCGCCCGGAGGTCGAGCTGGACGTAGTCGCCCTCAGCGGCCGGCCGGTCGACGGTCTTGAGGGTGGCGAAGCGCTCACGCAGGCCCGAGATCTGCTCGTCGATCTCGTTGTCGCCGATCGCGACGACCGGGACCTCGACGGTGATGCCCGACAGGTCCGGAATCGTGATCTCCGGGCGGACGTCGACCTCGGCGGTGAACTTCAGCGGCTCGTTGTCGGCGAACTCGGTGATCTCCACCTCGGGGCGCCCGAGCGTCTTGACGTCGTGCTCGCGAACCGCGGCGAGGATCTGCTGCGGGATGGCCTCCTGCACGGCCTCGTTGAGGACCGTGCCCCGGCCGACGCGCTGGTCGATGACCGCGGCGGGGATCTTACCCCGGCGGAAGCCGGGGATCTGGACCTGAGAACCGATTTCGCGGTACGCCTTCAGCAGGCTGGGCTTCAGCTCGTCGAACGGCACCTCGATGGCGAGCCGCACCCGAGTCGGACTCAGAGTCTCGACGGTGCTCTTCACAGGCGTACTCCTTGATGGATCTCTTCGTGTATTGGTGAAGTCGGGGTGGCGGGATTTGAACCCACGGCCCCTCGCTCCCAAAGCGAGTGCGCTACCAAGCTGCGCCACACCCCGTGGCGACGGCAAGTGTATGCGGTCCACCGCGTGTCGTGTGCCGCGGCGTCACCCGGGTGCGCCACGCGGGGGATATCGGGTTCGCATGCCGCGGCCGCATTCAGTAGGCTGACCCCGGCACCGCATGCTGTGGGGTGTCACGCGGGCGTAGCTCAATGGTAGAGCCTCAGTCTTCCAAACTGATTACGCGAGTTCGATTCTCGTCGCCCGCTCGAAGTACCAAGGCCCAGGTCAGAGGGTAGTTCCTCGACCTGGGCCTTCGTCGTTCAACGGCCCAGACGATCTTGCGGGGCCGTCGGCTCAGCGCTCGGGCGGTTCGGCCCTTTCTGGCCTTCGCCGCCTCTGTACCGGCCCGCCTGGCGATCGAGACGGGCTCCCGTCCCGCTCGCCGGCTGCGGCTGATGGATCGGTGCGGTCCGCGTCGTCGAGCGGCCCATCGATACATCTGGGCGCACCCGAAGACCCGGCACGGCGTTGCCGGCGTGCCGCAAGCTGTCGAGATGAAAGCCAGGGGATGTGACTGCGGTCACAACCCGCAGTCCGGCCCGGTTCTGACTTCATAGCCGTTGAGGGCGGCGCCGAGGCTCGGTAGTGCGCTGCCACGCGCCGATCGTGGCTCATCGCACGGCCCCGGTTCCGGCCGGTGCGTGCCGGCCTCGAAGACGCGCAGGCCCCTCGAGGCGGACGAAGATCTCGCGGCGGTCAGTCGCCGCACCCGGCTGATCAAGTGACAACGGTCCGGACCGGGCCAGGTCGGAGGTGGCTCAGCCGGCGCCCGGCCATCCGGTCAGATACTCGTCGAACGTGGGGCCGGTATTCGACCAGTCGCCGATTTCGGCATAGGGGCCTTCCGGTGGGTCGTCGGCGACCATCTGGCCGTACCGTTCGCTGAACTCCCGGACGGACTCCAGGCGGTGGCCGACGTGTTCGGCCACAAACTTCCAGACCGAGCGAGTCAGCCCCGGCTGACGCCAGTTCGGCTCCTCGTCCCCGACCGCGAAATAGACGACCCGACTATCGTCCTTAATCGCCTTGCCGAGCCAGATGTGGACGCGGCAGTCCACGCAGAGGAGATATCCGTATTCGCTCACGGTCGTCTCACCCTCGTTCTTCAAGATCTGGCAGCGCGCCGCCGCAGCACGTGAATGC
>NZ_JBEZXZ010000289.1:0-8268 GCF_040638275.1 Actinoplanes sp. NPDC026623
GTGGTGTTGGCCCGGCCGGGCCAGGACGCCGCGCTCAGCCGCTTCACCTGGAGCTCCGGGGACGTCGCGCTGCCGCCGCTGGGCCGCTACCTGATGCACGCCGCGAAGGTCCGCTATCACGCCCGGGTCCGGGGAGACGGGCGGCGGCTGACCGAACTGCGCGAGCGTGCCGGCGCCCGCCTGGACCGGGTCACGGAACTGATGGGCGACCCCGCCGCCGCCACCGCCGAGGCGGCCGGGCTCGCCGCCGACGAGGCGGCCGTCGCCGGCACCCTCGAAGCCGTACGCCGGATGCGCCGCGGCGTCGAGACGGCCCGGCACAACCAGGCCGCGGTCGTCGCCGAGCCGCTGCCCCCGGACGCGGCACTGGCCGGCTGGCTCGATCATCAGCTCGGGGAGGACGCCGAGAATCTCGGCGCCACACTGGAACGGGCGACCCGGCTGCGCGAGATCCTGGGCTACACCCAGGCCGGGTTCGCGCCGGTGGCCGTGCTGACGCCCGCGCCCCTGCCACCCGAAACCCCGCCTTCCGGTGACGGCCGCGCCGAGCAACGGCTCGGCTTCGGCGTCGACGTCGTCGGCTACAGCGGCCGGACCACCCCGCAGCAGGCCGAGGTGCAGAGCCGGGTCGCGGGGATGGCGGCGCGGGTGCTCGACGCCGTCGGGCTCCGGCTCGCCGACGTCGACCGGCAGGACGGCGGCGACGGCATGATCGTGGTGCTGCCCGCGGCGATCCGCGCGCACCACGCGCTGCCGATCCTGCTGAACGGATGGCGATCGCAGGTGGCGGCGGACAACGCCGCCCATCCGGCCGACCGCATCCGGCTCCGGCTGTCCGTGGCCGGTGGGCCCTTCACCGCCGCGGCGATCGGCTTCAGCGGCAGCACCATCATCGAGATGGGGCGCCTGCTGGATTGCGCGGTTCTGCGCGACGCCGTCAACGATCATCCCGAGGCCGACCTGGTCGCACTCGTGTCCGACCGGATCCACCAGGACGTCGTCGGTGAGGGGTACCCCGGCCTGGACGGCGCGCACTTCGAGCGGCGCCGGGTCGAGGCCAAGACCTACCGCAGGGACGGCTGGCTCTGGGTGGGGCCGGTGACCGCGAGCCGGCCCCACCCGGAGCCGGCGCCGCGGGCGCCGTCCGCGCGGGACGTCTTCCTGATCAACGGCGCGGACGACCAGGCCGGCGAGGCGGTGCGCGGGCTGCTGCGGGCGCTCGGGCTGCGCCCGCTCGGCTGGGACGAGATCGCCGCCCGTACCGGAGAGCCCGCGCCGTTTCTCCCGGACGTCTTGGATCAGGCGTTCGCCGACAACCGGGCGGCGGTCGTGCTGCTCACCCCGGACGAGTGCGCCCCGGGCGCCGGCGGGCGGTCCGGTGCCGAGGTGATGTTGCGGGCCGGCATGGCGGTGGCCCGGCAGCGGGAGCGCACGGTCGTCATCGAGGTCGGCACCCCGCCGGGCGGCCTGGGGGGCCTGGACACGGTGCGGATCACCGCGGATCCGGCCTCCCAGCGCCGCGACCTCGCCCGGATCGCGCAGCGGCTGCGCAACGCCGGCTGCGCGGTCGACACCACGGGCACGGACTGGCTGAGCACCGACCGGTTCGCCGGGCTCGGCGCGTTCAGCCGGGTCCCCTGAGCCGGGTTCTCTCAGTCCACTGTGGTCACGGACGACATCCCCCGTTCGGCCCGCCTTCGGTGTGCGGACGACCGCGACTACTCACGACGATCATCCTCGTTACGTTCGGCTGGTCGTCCGGTTTATCCCCCCGTTCCGGTTCACCTGTCTCGGCGCGCTTCCGGTCCGCGACCGTTTTCGGTCAAGCTGCACATCGAGCGCCGTCTCCTCGTACGCGCTCCGATCGCTTCCTGCCTGGACGCCGACATCGAAGGGAGCACCTCGTGGGCGCTTCGAACGGGCCGACATCACGCCTGGACGCCGAGCAACGCCGGAGCATCCGGCTGAGCCCGAACAGACCGCAGGTCGGCGTGTATGTCTCCCGGTCGGCCGCCGCGAACGGGCTGCCCCGGATCCGTGAGCTCGCCCGCGCCGGCGGGCTCGCCGAGGCGGCGGGCCGGGCCCAGGGCGCCGACCGCGCGCGCCTGAGCGGGGCCGTCTACGAGGTCGCCTGGCCGATCGTTTTCACCCGGCTGACGCGGCGGCTCGAACTGTCCCGCGGGCACGCCGCGTGCGCGTCGGCGGTCGAGCGGCTCGCGCCGGACTGCCTGGACCGGTTTCACGACGACGTCGAGTCGGTGGTGCAGGACACCCTCGCGCACGCCCGCAACCAGGTGCACGACCTGGAGGGATGGATCGCCAGCCGCCTCACGGCGGCCACGGTGGACGGGCACCGCAGGATGCGGGGCAGCCGGGGCGCGCTGCAACGCCCACGGCTGCCCACGTGGGTGGCGGACGGCCTGCGCCACGACGCCTGGCTGACGTCGCTCGCCGTCGAGATTCTGGTCTGGGTCGGTGTCGGCGCCACCGCGGGCGCCGAGCTGTGGCCGCTCGAGTCCTGGTCGCACCAGCGCGGGCTCCGCACCGGCGACTGGGCCGGCAGCGATCCGGGTGTCGTCGCCCGTGAGGTGGAGCAGGTGCTGGCGGTGATGCGCCGCCGGCCCGGCTGGTACGAGTCGTATGTGGAGCGTCCGCTGGGCGCGAAGCCCGCACCGGTGGCGACCGCGCCCATCGGCGAGGTGACCGGGGCGACCGCCACTCCGCTGCCGCTCGGCGACCCGGACGAGCGGATCGACGGCGAGCTGTTGCGCCTCGCCGGGGAGGCCGTCAGGGTCATCGATGGCCGGATGACCCGCGGGGAGAAGCCCGAGGACATCGTGGTCGAGGTGATCCGCGCGGTGTTCGGCGGCACCTTCACCGGGACGCTGGACCGGGCGCCGCACTCGGTCGCCGATCCGCTGGGCGGGGTCACCGGCGCACTGACCAACCCGGGCAGGCTCGATCGGATCGTCGACACCGTGCTGTCCATCCTCGGCAGGGAACGCGCGGGTCAGGGCAGCCACGCCACGCCGTAGCCGTGCCCCTGGCGCAGGGCGCGGAAGGCGACCATCACCTCGCCGGCGCCGTCCAGGTCGAGCCGCGCCGCGCCGGGCACGGTGGTCGCCGCGTCCATCCGTCGTGGCGGCACCGCGGTGACCTGCCAGATCGAGGCCGGCGCGCGACCCTCCGGGAACCGAACCCGGATCCGGCCGTGGTCGCAGGGGGCCAGCGGCACGATCGCGCAGTGGTTGCGGACCGGAGTGCCCGGCCGCACCCGGTAGTGCAGGCAGAACTCCTGCTGGTCCCCGGTGCTCAGCGGGCGCGGCAACGCCAGGCTCAGGCGGTAGTGGTGACCGTCGTCGTCCCGGTCGACAGAGACGATCCGGGCGCCGTACACGACGTGGACGTCGACTCCCGGCGGCGGCCCGGCCGGGTCCGCGGTGGAGGGGATGTCGAGCTCGATCTGCACCTCGGAGATCTCCCGCTCGGCCAGCAGGACCCGGGTCTCATACAGCTCGACCGCGGCCGAGTCCAGACGCATCAGCGAGGTGAAGGACCGGACCCGCCACCCCGATCCGGGATCGACCGGGGCCGTCGACTGGTCCCGGGCGCCGGCCTGCGCCAGGGCCGCGATCGCCTCGTTCATCCGGCGGCGCGCGGTGCGCTCGCTGCAGTGGGCGCGCTTGGCGTAGAAGCGGGCGCGCGCCATCAGGTGATCGCCGCTCCTCGCGTCGAACGCCAGGGCGAGCTCGGCGGCCGCCCGGACCTCCGCCTCGAGATCCACCATCAGCTCGGTGAGTGCCAGGTGGAGCCGCTGCCGGGCCGTCGGATCGGGGTCGACCGCCGACACCGCGCTCAGCTGGCGGGTCAGCGGCCCGAGCCGGCGGGCGAGTCCCTGCTCCAGCACGCCGCGTCCGCGGCTGAGGGCCCTCAGCTCGTGATGGAGGTCGTCCTGGTAGGACATGATCCCGGCTCCGTCCGTCAAGAGAGGCACACGGACGGTTACTACCCGCGGCGTGTCCGGAGATCACCGTCGCACGGGTCACCGATCGTCACTCCATCGTGTGACGGCATCCCGGCCGTTATGACTGTCGGCTATGCGTCAGGCCGCACTGTGGCCAGTTGATGCCGTTCGGATGACCACTGGACGGTCACCCATCGGCCTGGTCAGCGGCCCATCATGGCTGCTGTCGGATCTGCCCGGCCGCGGGGCAGACGAGGCGGGGGCTTTCATCCGTTCGGGTTCGGCCGACCCGGCCGACGGGAAGCGCTGCTCGTTGGGTTGGTGCAGCGTAACAGACAGTAACGGTCCGCAAAGTACCCGTTCCTCGTCGCGGCTATCGCGAACGTCGGCGTCCGGCGCCAGGCTCACTGAGTCTGAGGCTCTGGTCCGCGATATGCGGCCGCTGACCGCCTGCAAATATTCGGAAGGTACCTGTGATCACCGCAATCAGCTCCTCGACGGACGGCGTCATGCGGATCCGCTCGCTCGCGCGGGAAGGCCGCCTCGTTCAAGTCTTCGAAGCGGCCACGCCCCAGCAGCGGCGGGTGCTTCGCGCGGCCACCTACGAGGTCGCCTGGCCGCTGGTCTTCCAGCGGATCACCCGGCCGGTCGAGCGGCGGCGCGGCCACTGGCGGTGCGCCGCCACGCTGACCCGCCTCGCCGACGAATGCGTGGATGGCTTCCACGACGATGTCGAGGCGGTGGTCCAGGACTGCCTCCGCAACGCCCGGGTGGAGATCCTCAACCTCGAGGCCTGGATCTGCCGGCGGCTCATCCCCGCCACGGTGGACGGCAACCGGCGCCGGCGTGGCCTGCGCGGCGCCCTGCAGCGGCCGCGGATGCCCGACTGGCTCGCCGGCGAACTCGGCCACGACCCGTGGCTCATCCGGCTCGCCCTGCACGTCCTCGGGTGGGTGGGGGTCCCGGACACGGCCGGCGCCGAGCTGTGGCCGATCGACAGCTGGGTACGCGCACGGGCGGAGGCCACGGGTGACCTCGACGCCGGCCCGAGCGTCGTGCGCGACGACGTGGAGCGGGTGCTGACCGCGATGCGGCGCCGGTCCGCCTGGTACTCCGCGTACGTTGAGCGCCCGCTCGGCGCCAAGGTGCCGCCGCCCGCGCCGGCCGGCGACGCCGGCCGGGAGCAGCGTCCCGTGCTGCCCGTGACGCCGGACGAAGAGGACGACGCCCGGCTGATCGAGCTGGCCTCCGTCGCGGTGGACGCGATCGCGGCCGGCCTGGATCGCGGCGAGGATCCCCGGACCGTCGTCGCCCGGATCCTGCGGACGACCTTCGGCGCGGGAACCGGTGCCGACGAGCTCGATCGGGTGCCGGGCGGCACCTCGCCGGCCGAACGCGCCCTAGAGCTGGTCTCCGACGGCGGGTCCGTCGACCGGATCGCGGACCAGGTCGTCCGCATCATCACTGACCGCCGGATCATCGCCGGCCGTCAGTGACGTGGTGATCGCGCGGCGGCGCTCGTCGACCATCCGGCCGAGCGTCGCCGGGCTGGCGCCCTTGGACACCGCCGAGCGCCAGACGGCGCGCAGCTCGTCGGCCATGAGCCGCTGCAGGTCATCCCGCTGCTCGGGGGAGAGGCTCACGACCTGACCCCGGCGTCCGAGTCGATGATCACGATGCCATTGTGCTGCAGGATCGGTTCGGAGGGAACCGCCGAACGCGGGATCGGACCGGGGAGACCGCCGTCGCCGCGCCTGGGCCGGATGACTCCCCGGCCGCCGCCCGTGCACCGCATGACATCCTCCTCCGGCTTGGCGCTCACCGAAGGCTGACGGACCGCGCACGGTCCGTCAGATATCGCTGGAGGTGTGTGCCGATGAGGACATGGGGATGCGGAGATCCGCCGACGGCCCGGGAGGGGACGCCGATGGTGGCCGGCCCGCCTGCCTCACCACCATCGGCATACCCGGCGTACCCGCCCGCCGCGCGGGTGCGCCCGTCTCACCCCCCGCGGGGCGGGCTCGCTCAGAAATGCGACTCCACGGCGGTCCCTCTCTCCCGGTCGTGCGGTCGAGCGCCGCACGGCTTCCCCCATCGCACCCCGCTCGGCGGCCACGGATTCCGTCTTGCGGCGGGATCGCCGGGCCCGGCCGGGAAGGGCCGGCGATGAGCGATCTGCCGAGCGGCCCGCGGCCGTTCCTCGACCGCATCTCGCCCGCCGAGCGGGCCGAGCTGCTGGCGCTCGGCGTCACCCGCCCGGTACGCCAGGGCGTGCACATGATCGTCGAGGGAGCCCAGGACACCTACGTGGAGATTCTCCGGCGCGGCTACGCGAAGGTGACCCGGATGACCGAAGGGGTGCCGCGGCTGATGGGCATCCGGCTGCCCGGCGACATCGTCGGTGAGCTGGGCGCGATGACCGGCAACGGCCGCCAGGCCACGGTCACGGCCTGCGATCACGTGGTCTCCACCGTCATCCGCCAGGCCGACTTCCTCCGCTTCATCGCCGCACACCCACGGGTCGCCAACCAGGTCACGGCGACCGTGGGGGAGCGCCTGCAGTGGGCCAACGCGCGGCGGTCCGAGTTCGCGGCGTACCCGGTGCACGTCCGGCTCGCCCGGGTCCTGGGCGAGATCGCGCTGGCCTGCGGAGAGGAGGCCGAGGACGGGGGTGCTGATCGGCGTGCGCCTCAACCAGACCGAGCTCGCGGCGCTGGTCGGCTCGGCGGAGGACACCGTGCAGCGGGCGCTGCGCCAGCTGCGCGCGCGAGGACTGATCCGGACCGGATACCGCAGAATCGCCGTCCTCGGCGTGCCGGAACTGCTCGCACTGTCCGACGAGCCGCCGGACACCGGCCCGGCGACGACCTGAGCGCGCAGCGCGGCCGAGACAGGCTGCCTCCTATGTCGATCAGGGCAGGCGCTGAACGCGACGACGTCGAAAGGTCGTCGACTTCTCGCTCCGTGCCTGGGCTCCCGCCTTGAATCGTCCAAAAGGTGCTGGGCGACGGGATCTGCCGGCGGGTCCATCCGGATCGGCCGGCCTCGCAGGCGCGCGACGTGGCTCGGGTATCGGTCGGCTTCGTGAATGTCATCTTCACCAGCAGCGACGCGGCGCCGACATCGAGACGGTCGCCGTCGACCCCGGCCACCGGCGTCCGCCCTCAAGCGGATGCGCGCATCCGGAACGCAACTGCGTCCACTGCGACTCCGGCAGGCCGACGCCGCGCAGCACCCGCCGGCTGTGACCTCGTGCCGGATTCACCCCGATTTACTGACATTTCAGAGTGGATTCCGGGTCGTATGCCCACGAGCCTCAGCAAAAACCGGACGTCGGCGGCCACCCGAACCCCGTCGGCGCCGGGTCATGCGAGGATGAGGGTCAGATCTTGCGGGGTGTGCGAACGGCCCACGCGGCCGACAGCGTGCGAGAGGTGGGTGTCGTGACCGGCGCCGGGTCGGACCACCGCATCATCGGTGAGCTGCAGCGGAAGATCGAGCAGGACCGGCAGCGGCTGGCGTCTCTGAACCGTGGATCGCCGGCGCATCGACAGCTCCGGCGACAGATCATTCGCGGTGCGGCGAGGCTGCGCGAGTTGGAGCAGGACGTGAGACTGCGCGCTGATCAGGTCATGAGCGTGCGGCTGTTGTTGTTCCTCCTGGTCGGCGGGATCCTCGTCCTTGCCGGCTGGGGCTCATGGAGGCTGCTGATAGGCGCCGGTGTGGCCGCGTTCGGCGTGTGGATCGCCGATCGGCTGCCCGACCACCTTTACCGCACCGGCCTCGGATTTCACCGACGAGCCAGGTGATCGGTGCGGTGATCGTCTTCCGTCCTGCGAAGCGGAGTTGATCTGCAGGGTCGGCCGCCTGAACCCACCCCTCCTGACACATAGTGAGCAACTTTCAACCTGGCCTCGGGCCAGAGGCCTCCGGGCCGTCGACCTCCGCCTGGCGCTGCCACCTGTGATGAACCGCGGGTGCATGGTGCTTTGCCGGCGGTATGACAGGCCCTATTTCGACGCGCGTGGCGCCGCACCGGAATTGCCGCGCCGCCTCCGGTGAACGCAATTGTCGAAATGAGATTGGCATCATCATTCGCGGGCGTGTCGGGGTGGGGTGCGGGAGAATTCTTCGGTGGGACAGTTGTCATTGTTCGGCAGGTCGGAATTGGCGGCGATGCGGGACCGGACCGCGCGGCGAAACTATTCGGCCGCCGCTGAGGAATTTCGTCGTGAGCACGAGCGTCATCGCCGGTGGGGTCTTCAGCAACGCCATGGTGAGAAGCTTCGCCGTAACCGCCTGAG
>NZ_JBEZXZ010000290.1:0-8251 GCF_040638275.1 Actinoplanes sp. NPDC026623
CACGCTGTCCACATCGGCAGGGACCGCCATGCCGTCCGCTCGGTACGCGGTGAGCGTCCGCCCGCTCTTGCGGACGCTCACACCCGAGACACCCGCCCGAGACAGTGCCCGACGCGCGGCCTTCGCGGCATCCGTGACCGACACGCCCGGTGTCAGCGTCAACGCGCGGCTGCCGTCCGACGCGGCAGACATCGCCGCAGCCGCCGCAGCCTTGCCGCGCGCCGCCTTCGCGGGCGCAGCCTTGACACGCGAAGCCTTCGCAGGGGCCGACACCGTGGCCGTCGCCGCCTTCGCATGTTCGTCCGCCTTCGCGACCGCCGCGCGGATCGCCGCTGCGATGATCTCCGGCTCGATGTCCTCACCCATGAGTGCCGCCGTGATCTTGGCTGCGAGGCCGTTGCGCGTGACCGCCCCGTCGTTCACGCCCTTTCGGGAAGCCTTCGCGGCCGCCGGGGCGGCCGTCGGCGTACCGCGAGTCACCGTAACCGGAGAGGCTCCCGTGCGAGCGGCCCCGGCACGAACCGGCCGCGCCTGCCGCGCCACTTCCGCGCCCGGCTCGATCGCGGGCGAATTCTTGCCCGACAGGTCCACAACGGCCACGTCATACGCGGCGAGTGCGTCAACCGCGTCACGGCCGAGCTTCCGAGTGTCCGCGACCCATCCGGCCACGTGCTCGAAATTGCGGAACTGCAAGCCGAGTCCCTGCCCGCCGAGCACACGACGCGACTGCAAGCGCGCGCCGTCAACGTCGGCGATCATGAACGGGACGTCGGCCAGGACGACGCGCCCGTCCGTGAGCCGGTAGAGCGTGGGGATCTTCGCAGCCTGAGCGGCCGGACGGGTAGCGGTAGCGGTGTTCGACATCGTGTGCCTCCGAGTCGTGTGGGGTATGACTGTCCGGTCGAACCGGACAGCAGTGGTGCGGCTCAGACGCTCCCCAATGGACGCCGTTGCTGTCAAGTCGCCCATCGAAGAATGTGGCGCAGGTCACATGAGTGGTGTGGAGTGGGAAGTCCTAGGCGGGCGGGCACGCCTAGGTGCGCGCGTCCGAGCGCCTGTCCGCCTGCGTGCGTCCGCGCCCGCGCGCGTGCGCACCCCCACGGGGGCGCCCCCGCCCCCGCGTGCGAAAAGGGCACCGGCATGTTCTGGGCCTCGCGATCTCGCTGAGTTCCAAAACTTTGGACTCCACGTCCGTGGGGTTCCGCTGGGGTGGACTGGGTGGTGTCGCGATCGGCTGTAGCGCCGGCCGATCTGCTTCGACCACTCCGAGGCCCATGCTCACGCAGGCGGGGCTGTCGATCAGGTCAACCGATCGAGCTCCTCGCGTGCTGGAAGCCACTCGAACAACTTGATGACGCAGTGGGTGACCGTGGAGGCGATCGCCCACTGATCTGGATCAAGGCCGAGCAAGCGTTCCGCTAGGAGGTCGCTCACCGCTGGGCGGGCGAGCGCTCTGTGGACGGGGGTGGCAGACATGGAGAATCGTGGAACTATCGGGATCTGTGCCTCGGTCGCCGTCATGGCAACGCGGACGCGTTCGAACTCCTGCATGAGGCCGTCCCATGCCACCACGTCTGAGGTGGTGAACCCGGGGGGTAGGGGTTGATCTTGTTTGCGGAGGTCGAGATGGCTGGCGACAGTTCTCGCTGACTGGTGCCACCTGCGTTGACCCAGAGGTGCAAGATCCAAATCAGCCGATCTCTGAGGCGTCGACCGGGGCGCGGGTTCCGGCAGGTCTTGCGTTACCGTGTCGGATACATCGACGGCCTTGCCTGTATATACGTGGTCCTGCAGTAGGCCGCCGACAAAGTTGGAATTCGTGAGAAAGTGGCCTTCGATAGCTGCGGCATGAGCGGGTCCTAGTTCGCTGTGGTCGGGCTTCGTCCGCTGTCGGCCCAGGGTGGCGAGCGCGCCTGTGCCGGCGGTCCAGCGCGTCAACATCATCGCCGCGGTGATCTGCTGTGGCGGGTTGCCCGCGAGGCTGAACTTGGCGGCGTCCGCGATGAAGGAGCCGATCGGGTTGGAGCCAGTGATCGACACTCGCTGGAGGATGTCGGCTGCCTCCCGAAGATCGCGCGCGGGCGGGCTCTGAAGGATGCCGATGGCTCTGTGGACAAGCTTCATCTCCACCCTGGGCGATGGCGCGGCGAACCTGTCATCAAGCAGGTCCAGCGCTGCCCGGGCAGCTGGGTGCAGGTATAGGGACAGGTAGCTGCTCGTGTCGAGATCTTCAAGCAGGTTGAGGATCGCATCGACGAGGTGGCTGCGGTCGACCGCAATCCTTCCTGCGGCAAGGAGGAAGGTGTTGCGCCAATGCGCGGAGAGCGCAATAGCGCGCAGTCGGGCCATGACTCGTTCGTCGGGCCCTGTGGTGACGGCGCGTGCGGCCATGAGTTCCTGCAGGCTGCGCACATCAAACCCGACGGAGTCGAGGTGCTTCGGTACGAGCAGGACGAGGCGGGTCGTGGCGGCCTTTGCGATCTTGTGTGCGAGTTCTTCTGCTTCTTGCGCCGGGTAGTCTTCTTGATCAAGGATCGTGCGAGCCATCTGCTGTACGGCGAGGTGCGGGAGGGCTACATCGGCGCCGCCGGTGGCCTCTGCCTGATTTTGTAGTTGAAGGCCGACCTTGTCGTGCAGTTTGTCTACGGTGCGGCGGTGTTGTTCGAGTAGCCGGGCGGTCGCGTTGCTCTTGGCAACCTCACGGCTGTAGATGGTGCGGTAGTAGTCCGCGAAGAGGCTGTATCGGTCTTGGGGCACGCGAGCACGCCCCTCCAGCAGCAACGACATGATGGTCACCTGCAGCGGTGTGGTCATCAGTCGTGCGGTGAGTGGATCTTTGGCCGCCTCGCTTGCCCGGGCGAGTACGTTGGCCCTGGCGTCCGGGTCGTCGGCGAGGCGCACGTCTGCCAGCATCCGCGCGTATGCCACCGCCTGCTGCTGGGTCAGCGGCATGAGCCGCAGGTGCTGGTACTGGCTCGGACTGAACTCGGCGCTATATCCCTGCGGGCGCGTGGTGGCGATCACCATCAGGTCCGCGTCGACGCTGCCCGCGTCGATGAAGAAGTCGCCGATGCGGTCGATCATCACTTCTCTGACCTTCGGGGCGACGACCTCATCGAAGCCATCGAGAATCAGCAGCCACGGCCACGACTTCAGCCAGGTCAGGAGTTGCGGTGCGGTGATCGTTTCTGCACTGCGCTCGCTAATGCGGGTGGCGAGATAGCGCAGCAGTGAGGTGTCCGGTGACCCACCGAGGACGTCCGCGTAGCCGCCGAGGTCAACCCTCAGGGGCCATCGTCGGCTGGTCGGCGTAGGCAGTCCCTGGGCGGCGAAGTGCTGGCGAAGGGTCGTGACGGCTGCAGCGGCCTGCGGGCCGATGGCCCCGAGGTCGGCTATCAGGTGAGTGCGATAGATCTGGCAGAGAAGCTGACTCAACGTGGTCTTGCCCTGGCCCGGCCCGCCGACCAGTACCCGGTGGGGCGCCGCCCCGTCGCAGATTGACGGCCGAAGGACCCCGTCACCGACGCCAATCATGTGCGCAAGAACGGAGAGCTGCTTGCCTACCTCCAACTTTCCGGCTGGCTCGAGCTCCGCGTGCAGGTCGATGCCAATCTGGCCGATCTGCAGCTTTTCGTTCGTCCGTGACCCTGATTCGCCGAGGCGAACCCACTGCTCAGCAACCAGTTCCTTGGCGGCATGCCGATGGAGAACCTGCCCAATGTCAACAGCTTCGCCGAGTAACACCTGCGAGAGCTGCGTGAGGACATCGCCCGTCGTGAGAAGTCCGGCGTACGCGGCCCTGACGCCGGGGTGGTCGTCGAGCAGTCGGCACACGTGGTCGTAGTGCCACACTGCGTACGCTTTCAATGGCAGCTTGTCGGCGAACTCGTCGAAGACCTCCTCGACATGGTCCAGGCCGTGCCCAGGCACGGCCGACAGGACCACATTGGTCACGAAGAGAAGGTTCTCGGGCTTCGGGTACCGGTTCTTCGTCGGGTCGATCCAGTCGTTAAGTTCCTTGCGCACCTGGGCTCGCAGCCAGGTGGCGTTCGTGCCCGGAGAACCTGGCCGGGCACGGAACTTGGCCTGAGCGACCGTGTAACCACTCCATTGCAGGCCTCCTTGGACTTCGAACGTGGCCCTGGTCGTCAGCTCCCGGCCGCCGTCGCGACCCGCTCCGAGCACCCTCACGTTGGCCGGCCCGACGAACGCCGCCAGAAGCGACTGGGTCATGTGCTCGAACTCAAGGGTGCCGAGCTGGTGAAGCGGGTAGTCGCCCATGCCGCCAGTCTCCCGCACCGTCAGCACAACGGTGGACGTGGCGCGCGTCGATTGCTACGTGTCGTCCACAGGTCGCGCGGGCCCCGCTTCGCGCAAGATCAGCCGAGGGCATCGAGAAATGTCGTGAGCGCGTCGGTCGGCCCATGCGAGGTGCATCGTTCGTACCTAGCGTGCTGGTCGCCCCAGCGATGATGGAGTTCGGTGTAGTGGCGAGCATGCAGCCGGTGTTCGATGCGAGCCGACCGGGCAACGCTGCCTTCAGTTGTTGTCGATACCATGTTGATCATGGGGAATGGCTCTGACGCTGGATACATCTATCTGGTGAGGTTCACTACTGGTGTAGTGAAGGGAGGTCGTACGGCCGACCCCATGACGCGCCTTCGCGTTCATAGATCGAATGCCGCACGCTTTGGCGTGGCGGTTACCCATACGTGGGTCTCGCCCGAGCTAGCGAACCTCCAGAGACACGAACGCCTCCTGATGGATCTCCTGCAGTCGTTGGGGCGACGCGCCAAGGGCGGTAGAGAATACTTCCTTGACACCCCCTTCTCGCTTGCGAAAGCGCAGATGGAGCACTGGATCAGGCGGGCGCAGCATGGGGCCTTCTGTGGGTGCTCATTCTGCGAGGCAGACTGTTTTCAGCTATCCGTCACCGTCGCACAAGTGTCGCAAATCCTCGGTTGGCGCGGCGACTTCCTGAACGTCACAGCCGACTTCGAGTTGGAGTGCGGCGGCCGTTTCCAAGCGGATATCGCAGACCATGACGTCAGTATTGGCCGGCTAGTCCTGGCTCCCGAAGACCGCGTCGACTTGGAGGTAGCGCGACAAGGACGCGGTTGGACCATCTGGGCGGTCACGGAGGGCGGGCGATGGGAGCCGTCCCCAGTGCTCACCGTGGCTTGACCCGACCCTCGCCAACTACAGCGGTCGTTTGGCACATCCAGCTGGAGCCCGCAGTGATCGTCATCTCCCTTGTGGATCTTCGCTGTCCGTGTCACCCTGGATGCACGCCAGAAGTCTGCCCAACGTGACGCCCCGCCCGATTCGGCCGGGGCGTTTTCCGTATCCGCCGTTCGGTGCATCGCGGGTCTGGGAGGTGGTCGTGAACCTCGACGCCTACCTCACGCGGGAACAAGTCATCATGGTCACCAAGGTCAGCCCGGACACGATCAAGAAGTGGCGGGCCCGTGGCTGGCTGACTTCCGATGCCGCTGGCGGCCGCAGGCAACTGAAGGTCCGGCGCTGCAGTGACGGCACTCTGCGGTACCGCCTCGGCGACATCCTCGAGGCGGAACGCGACACTCGGATGTCCGGCCACTCCCGCCGTGGTGCACCGCGCTGCCGGGCGACCGGCCAACGCGGAAGATCACACGCATCTGCTGCTGTGGCAGGAGGTGCCCGTGACTGATCCTGCAAGCGAAGATTCAGACCTGCTGACCGGCGCAGTAGCGGAGCCGGTGAGCACAGCGCCGGATGCCCTCGACCCCAGCGCGGGCCTGGACCCGCTGACGAAGGTCGACATCACCATCGCCGGACACATGGTCATAGTGGAGGCGCACCGCCCGATGGAGGACGTCGCCGCCCTGGCATACGACCTGATCCGGCGTACCGCCGAATACGCGCGCCGCCTGCCGGTCGGTTTCGACACCGGCCCCGCCGCCACCCAGCTGGCCGACGGATCGAGCTCGGCAGAATCGGCGGCCTCGCCCAGCCCGGACCGCGGGCCGGCGCACCTTTAGGCGCCTTCGCGCCACCTCATCCCAACTGCTCTTCCGATCGAGGGATACCTCTATGTCTGCTGCTCAGCTGGCGAGTGCGCCCCATGCTCGTCACCCCGACCCTGGACCGCGAGGCCTTAGCGGAACTCGCTGACGAGGTGACCCGGCGCTTCGAGGCCGCGGTCCGCGAAGGCGTGCGCCGGGGCCTGCAGTTGCCCCGCGACGGCGACCACTCGTGACGCCGCTCCACGTGCCGCGTCCGCGTATCGCCTTCGGCGAGCTTCATCCGGTCGCGAAGACCATCGTCGTGGTCCTCGGCCTCCTGATCGCGTTCGTGGTTCTCGCGGTGGCGGCCGCGATCGTCGCGGCGCTGTTGATCGTGCTGGGCTGGTTGTGCCATGGCGTCGCGTCCGCCTGGACGTGAACCCTGGGCCGGGTCGCACCGGCGCCAGGACCTGCCCCCCGACTGGCCGCAACGCCGCATGGTCGTGCGCGACCGCGCGGGCGGCCAGTGCGAGGCCGTGGAGCGGGGAATGCGCTGCCCGGCGCCGGGTACGGACTGCGACCACGTCCGCCCCGGCAACGATCACTCGTACGCGAACCTGCAGTGGTTGTGCGGGCCGCACCACGCGGTGAAGAGCGCCCGCGAGGGCGCCCAAGCACGGGTGCCACTGCACCGGCCACCGGAACGTCACCCCGGCATCGTCTGACCCGCTGCCCCCGGGAAACCTGCGTGCCGTTCGGCTCGCTGTCTATCGCCCGCCTGCGCTCGCGCATGGCGGGCTTCTTCATGCCCGGCCATCCGACCCAGCGCCCTGCGCCGGCCCGGAACGCGGCCCTGGCAACCCCTCCCATCTCGCGAGATCCGTGTTTCGCCCGCCGCCCGCGCGTGCTGAGCGGCGCTTTCCTGCCCATCTCCGTGTCCTCGAGGGAGCACCCTTATGGCGAAGATTCCTGGCGTCCGGTTCGTGCCCGGCCGCAACGATTACAAGGACGGCGACGGCCGCAAGTACGGCATCGCGATCCACAACACCAGCAACGACGCGAGCGACGAGGGCGAGGCGAACTGGGCCAAGCACCGACCGGACGGTGTCTCGTCGCACCTGTACGTCGACGGCGACAGCGTCACCCAGTCCCTCGACACCGAGGCCCGTGCCGGGCACGCCGGCAGCAGGCAGGGCAACGAGAACGCCATCTCGGTCGAGATCACCGGCACCAACGGCAAGTCCCGCGCCTGGTGGCTGGCCCACGTCGCGTGGGACAAGCTCGGCCGCGCCCTGGCTTGGCTGATCGTCAACGACTCCGGCTTCAAGGGTTTCCAGGTCCGCCGGGCGAGCGTGGCCGAGATGCGCCGCAACCCGAAGGTCCGCGCCTTCTACTCCCACGACGACATGCGCCGGGCGTGGGGCGGCACCACGCACACGGATCCCGGCCCGAACTTTCCCTGGGACAAGCTGTTCGCCGCGGTCAACAAGGGGATCACGGACCTGAAGGGCAAGCCGTCCAAGCCGGCCCCGGCGCCGTCCGCGCCCGCCTTCCCCGGCCGCACCTTTGTCTACACGAACGGGCGGGCGGTGATGCACGGCGAGGACATCCGGCGCTGGCAAACCCAGATGCGCCGCCGAGGCTGGACCATCGGCGTCGACGGCGACTACGGCCCGAAGTCCCGCGATGTCGCGGTCGCGTTCCAGCGCGAGAAGCATCTCGACCTGGATGGGAAGGTCGGCCCGCGGACGTGGGCGGCGGCCTGGACGAAGCCGGTCACGTGAGCGGCGGGACCGAGTCGGTGTGGTACGACGTCGGTGATCCCGACCGGCTGCACGCCGACCTGCGCGCCGACTACGCCCGTGCCGCGGCCGCCGTCGCCCGGCGGCCCGCACTCGCTGCCGCGCACCGCGACTGCGCACCATGCGCGGCGATCCGCGCCTCCGTGAACGCCCCGACAGTGGGGCGGCGGCGCCGGATCAAGATCGTGCTGCGGCCCTCGCAGCTGCACCAGTTGCTCGGCCTGCCGCCGTCGCACCAGGTCGTCTTCGTGTACTCGACGCCTGACCCGAACGCCGTCATGGTGCTCGTCGAAGGCGACGACCTGCCGGAGACGGCCGAGAGCGACCCCACCCCGCCGGCTCCGTTCGCATAGCTTTCCGCATCCCCGCCCCTGCAGGGCGCCAGCACCGCCTTGGCGTGGCGGCCGGCCGACCCAGCCTGGGACGGGTGGGGTGTGGAGGGGGGGGCCCGGCGGCCCGCCGCGT
>NZ_JBEZXZ010000291.1:0-8085 GCF_040638275.1 Actinoplanes sp. NPDC026623
CGCCGGGCTCGCCCGGCTGGCCCGCGAGCACCGGGTGTCGCTCTTCATGGTGCTGCACGCGGCCCTGGCCACGGTGCTCGGCCGGGCGGGCGCGGGCGACGACATCCCGATCGGGGCGCCGGTGGCCGGCCGCAGCGGCGAGGCGAGCGAGGACCTCGTCGGATTCTTCGTCAACATGCTGGTCCTGCGCACCGACCTGACCGGGGACCCGTCGTTCCGCGAGCTGCTGGCGCGGGTCCGGGACACCGACCTGGACGCCTTCGCCCACCAGGAGGTGCCGTTCGAGCAGGTGGTCGAGGAGCTGGGCCCGCACCGGTGGCCGGGCCGGCATCCGCTGGTGGACGTGGTGCTGGCGCTGCAGAGCAACGCCCGTGCGGAACTCGTCCTCCCGGACGGGCCGGCGGAGGCGATCGTGCTGCGTCCCGGGGCGGCGCGGTTCGAGCTCCTGGTCGACGTCACCGACGACTACCACCCGGGCGGCCGGCCCGCCGGCCTGACCGTGACCTTCGAGTATCAGGCCGGGGTGTTCGACGACGCGGTGCCGGTCTGGCTCGCGGACGCCCTGCCGGCGGTCCTCGACGCGGTGCTGCGTGACCCCGGCGAGCATATCGCCGCGCTCGCCGGCCTGCCCGAGCTGCCGCCCGGCTGGCGACCGGCCGCCACACGGCCGCCGGCGGCACCGGCCGGGCCCGGCGAGCCGGTGCGGTCCGCATACGTGGCACCGCGCACCGACCTCGAACGGCGGCTGGCCGTGATCTGGGCCCGGGCGCTCGGTGTCGACCGGGTCGGCGTGCATGACGACTTCTTCGCCCTGGGCGGCAACTCGCTGCGTGCGGTCCGGACCGCCGCGCGGATCGCCACCACCGAGCGGCTCCTGGTCACGGGGGCCCAGATCATCGCCACGCCGACCGTGGCGGAACTTGCGGCGGCCGTTGCCGAGGCACCCGCTGCGGTGCGGCCGCCGATTCCCCGCGTCCCCCGGGCGGCCCGTCCCGCGAGCACGCCCGCGTCGACCGGAGGAGTGGGTCACTGAATGGACCTGACCGTGATGTTCTTCGGTGCCGACGGCGACCGCGACGCGACCAGCCACCTGGCCACGTATGACGATATCCTCGCCATCACCCGGGCCGCCGACGACCTCGGCTTCACCGCGGTCTGGACGCCGGAGCGGCACTTCCAGCACGTGGGCCAGGTCTTTCCGAGCCCGGCGGTGCTGTCCGCGGCGCTAGCCGTCACGACCCGGCAGATCGCGATCCGGGCCGGCAGCGTCGTGCTGCCCCTGCACCATCCGCTGCGGGTGGCCGAGGACTGGGCCGTCGTCGACAACCTCTCCCGGGGCCGGGCCGGCCTCTCGGTGGCCACCGGCTGGCACTCCACCGACTTCGTCCTCGCACCAGATCGCTTCGCCGGCCGCCGGCAGGAGGCCCTGGACGGCATCACCCTGTTGCGCGACCTCTGGGCTGGTGAACCGGTCGAGCTGCCGGACGGCACCGGACGGCGCGTGGCGGTGCTGCCGCAGCCGCGCCCCGTCTCACCCCGGCTGCCGCTGTGGCTGACCTCCTCGGGCAACCCGGCGACCTGGGAGGACGCCGGGCGGCTGCGGACGAACGTCCTGGGGGCCACCATCGGTCAGAGCCGGGTGGACCTCGTCGACAAGATCCGGCGGTACCGCGAGGCGTACCGGGCCGCGCCGGACCAGCGCGGTGCGGCGCCCGACGGCATCGTGACCCTGATGGCCCACACGTACGTGGGCGCGGACGACGCCGAGGCGGTACGCCGGGTGCGTGCACCCCTGCGGACCTATCTCACCTCGCACGTCGCCCAGCTGGCCGCTGTCCCCGACCGGGACGGCCGGGCGGGGGTGCTCTCGGCCCGGCAGGTGGAGTCCCTGGCCGAGTACGCGATGCGGCGCTACCTGCGCTGGGGCAGCGTCGTCGGCTCCGCCGCCCGGTGCCGCGACGCGCTGTGCGACCTGGCCGAGCTGGGCTGCGACGAGGTCGCCTGCTTCGTCGACTTCGGGCTGGACCGGGCCGACATCCTCGCCGGCCTGCGCCGGCTCGCCGAGTTGCGAAAGGACCTTCCGGCATGAGCAGCACAGCCGATAGATACGCGGCGCTGAGTGCCGGGCAGCGGGTCAAGCTGCTGCGCCGGCTGGTAGAGCTGAACCGCGTCGGGGAGATCCCGGCCGTCGTGCCGAAACGCGGTGACGGACCGGTGCGACTCAGCCCCGCCCAGGAGGACCTGTGGGTCCACGAGTCGCTGTATCCGGGCACCGCCACGCTGAACCTCTGCTGTTCCTATCGTTTCGACCGTCCGGTCGCGGTGGCGGAGCTGGAGCAGGCGCTGACCATCGTCCAGGACCGCCACGACACGCTGCGGATGCGAATCGTCGAGGACGGCGGTGAGCCCCGCGTCGAGTTCCCGCCTGCCGGCCCGTTCCGGCTGGAGCTGGTCGATCTGCGCGGCACCGGCACCACCGTGGACGAGGCCCTTGCGGAATTCTCCCGCCGGCCCTTCGACCTGAGCGGCGACCCGCTCATCCAGGGGCGGTTCATCACCGTCGACGACACCCGGTCCACGCTGGTCCTGGCCGTGCACCACATCGCCACGGACTGGTGGTCGTTCGACGTCCTGCACGCCGAGTTCGCGGAGGCGTACCAGGCGGTCCGCAGCCGGGAGGTGCCGCGGCACCGGCGGCCCGAGATCCAGTACGCCGACTTCGCCGCCTGGCAGCGGGAGCTGGCGGAGGCCGGCGTGTTCGACGCCCAGCTCGCGTTCTGGCGGGGATACCTGGCGCAGCCCCCGGCACCGCTGACCGTCGGGCGGGAGCTCCGGACGGCCACCGCCCGGCCCGACATCGCGCAGGTACCCTTCCGGCTCGGTGCGGACCTCCAGGAAGCCGTACGCGCCATCGCCCGGGCCCGGGGCGCCACGGTCTACGGCGTGCTGATGACGGCGTTCGCGGTCCTGGCCCACCGCCTCAGCGGCCGGCCGGATCTCATCCTGGGCACCCCGACGGCCAACCGGTCCGCCAAGGGGTTGGAACGGGTCATCGGTTACGTGATGAACGCGGTGCCGACACGCTGGCGGATCCGGCCCGGCGACAGCTTTACCGAGATCCTCGGCCGCTTCACCGCGGACTTCCCGAAGATCCTGGCCAATGCCGACGTACCGGTGGGGAAGATCGTGGGTGCGGCCGCCCCGGAGCGGATGCCCGGCCGGTCCCCGCTGTTCCAGTGGGTCTTCATGTACCTGCAGGCACAGGAGAGCGTACGGGCGATCCGGGAGATCGCCGAGCCGCAGCGGGTGCATACCGGGGGTGAGCACGACCTGGTCGGCATCGCCCGGGAGACCGAGGACGGCATCGAGGGCTCGTTCGAGGTGCGGACCGATGTCTATCCGGTGGAGCTGGTCCGCCGGTGGGCGGAGAGCTTCACGGTGCTGCTCGCCGGGCTGCTGGCCGCCCCGGAGCTGCCGGTCGGCGGTGTCGCGCTGCTCAGCGCGGCCGAACGGCGGCGGCTGGCGGTGCAGGCGGACGCGACCTCGGTTGATCTGCCGCCCGCATCCCTCGCCGACCTCGTGGCCCGGTGGGCGGCGCGGACGCCGGATGCGATCGCCGTCGAGTCGCCGGAGGCGACGCTGAGCTATGCCGAGCTGCTCGACCGGGCCGACCGGCTGGCCGGCCGGCTGCCCCGGTGCACCGCCGCCGGGCAGCCGCTGGTCGCGCTGGCCTTCGGCCGGACGCTCGCCATGACGGTGGCCATCGTGGCGGTCCAGCGGGCGGGGTGCGCCTATCTGCCCGTCGACCGGGACTATCCGGCCGACCGGATCCGCTACCTCCTGGACGACGCGGCGCCGGCGCTCGTGCTCACCGATGTCTGGGACGCCGCCACCCTCCCGAAGACCGGTGTGCCGCGGCTGGTGGTGGATCCGGTCGCGGACCCCGGCGGTCCGCCCGGTCCACCGGTGCCGACGCATCCGCGGCGGGCGGCGTACGTCATGTACACCTCCGGTTCGACCGGACGGCCAAAGGGTGTCGTGGTGGAGTGTGCCGGCCTGGCCAGCCTCGTGGAGACCGTGGTTCGCCGCTTCGGCCTCGGCCCGGACAGCCGCGTCCTGCAGCTGGGCTCGCCCAGCTTCGACATCTCCGTGGTCGAGCTGTGCATGGCCTTCGGTTCCGGCGGCACGCTGGTCTTCCCGCCGCGGGGGCCACTCGCCGGCGAGGCCCTCGGTGACGTCCTGCGGCAGCGCCGCATCACCTGCGCCGTCGTCCCGCCCGCGGTGATCGCGAGTGTGCCGCCGGGCGACTTCCCGGATCTGCGGGCCCTGTGCCTCGCGGCCGACGTGTGCCCACCGGAGCTGGTCGCGGCCTGGAGCGGCGCGACGCTGAAGCTGTTCAACGGGTACGGCCCGACCGAGGCCACGGTCGCCACCACGTTCAGCGACCCGCTGGACCCCGCCGCCGGCGTACCACCGATCGGCCGGCCGACCGCCAACACCCGGGCGTACGTGCTCGACGCCCGCCTGTCGCCGGTGCCGGACGGGGTGCCCGGCGAGCTGTACGTGGGTGGCGCCAGCGTGGCCCGCGGTTACCTGGGCCGCGCGGATCTGACGGCGGAGCGGTTCGTGGCCGATCCGTACGCCCCGGCCGCCGGTGCCCGCATGTACCGCACCGGCGACCTGGTGTGCCGGCGGACGGACGGCCAGCTCGACTTCCTGGGGCGTACCGACGGTCAGTTCTCCCTGCGCGGTTACCGCATCGAACCGGGCGAGATCGAGGCGGTCCTGACCCGGCACGAAGCGGTCGCGCGGGCGGTGGTGGTGGTCCGCGAGGACGACGCGAGGCGCCGGCTGGTGGCCTATCTGGTGCCGGCCGGCGGGGCACGGCTGGAGACCGGGGCGGTGCTGGCGCACGCCGTCGCCACGCTGCCCGGACACCTCGTGCCGGGCGTGTTCGTCACGCTGGACGCGGTCCCGGTGACCCCGAACGGCAAGGTCGACCGGGCCGCCTTGCCGCCCCCGGTGGCCGAACCGCGGGCCGGCGTCCGGGAACCGGCCACCGCGCGGGAGGAACTGCTGTGCGCCCTCTTCGCCGAGCTGCTGGGTGTGGCCGAGGTCGGTGCGGATGACGGCTTCCTGAGCCTGGGTGGCGACAGCATCACGGCGATCCAACTGGTCGGGCGGTGCCGGGCGGCCGGTCTCGAGGTGACAGTGGCCGAGGTCCTCGCCTCCGGCACGCCCGCGACGCTTGCCGTACTGGCCCGGACAGCATCCATCGTCGACGATCCCGGGGTGGGCCGGTTCCCGCTGACGCCGATCATGCGGTGGTGGCTCGACCACGCCGGCCCGCTCGACACGTTCACCATGTCGGCGCTGATCCACGTGCCCGCGGGCAGCGACCGCGAACGTCTCGCGGCCGCCCTGCGCGTCCTCACCAGCCGGCACGGCGCCCTGCGCATGGTCCTGCGGGAGTCGTCGGACTGCTGGGAACTGGAGGTCCCGCCGGCCGACCGGGCGGCGGCCGACCCGGAGCTGACCGAGGTGGACGCCACCGGCCTGGACGACGCGGAAACGCGGGTCGCGGCGCTCGAGGCGGCGGCCCGGGTCACGCTGGATCCCACCGCCGGCCGGATGCTGGCCGCGGTGTGGTTCGACAGTGGACCACACCGGGACGGGCGGTTGCTGATCACCGCGCACCACCTGGCGGTGGACGCGTTGTCCTGGCACCTGCTGGACGAGGAACTCGCGCAGCTGCTGGACAGCGGTCCCGGCCGGCTGCCGGCACCCACCACCTCCCTGCCGCGCTGGGCGCACGCGTTGCGCGACCACACCGCCGAGGTCGCCGGTGAGTTCCCGCTGTGGGAGCGGGCATTGTCCGGGGCGGACACCCGGCTGGCCCCGGAGCGCACGATCGACGGTCCGCGGGCCACGCTGAGGTTCACCAGCTCCATCGAGCGGGCGCCGACGCCGGAGGTGCTGGTGACGGCGCTGCTCGCCGCCGCGGTGCGCTGGCGGGGCCGCGGCACCGGCCTGCTGCTCGACCTGGAGGGCCACGGCCGGAAACCCTTCGCCGCGGATCTCGACGTGTCCCGCACCGTCGGCTGGTTCACGACGCAATATCCGTTACGCCTGGACGCGGAAGCGGCCGGCGCCGAGGAGTTCTGGCAAGGCGGCGAGCGGACCCGCCAGGCCCTGCGCCAGGTGCGGGACCAACTGGAGGCGGTGCCGCTGAGCGGCCTCGGCTACGGCCTGCTGCGCCACCTCGACCCGGATCTGGGGCCGAAGCTGGCTGGCCTTCCCGAACCCGACGTCCGCCTCAACTACCTCGGCCGGCTCACCGCCGGCGGGACGCGCCTGGAGCTGCTGGGTGCCGTCCCGGCGGATGCCGTCCCGCTGACGCACCTGATCGAGGTGGACGCGGCGACCGAGGCCGGGCCGGCCGGTCTTCGGCTGGTGGCGACCTGGTCCTATCCCGCCGGCTCGTGCACCGCCGCCGAGGTACGCGAGCTGGCCGGCCTGTGGTGCACCGCGGTCGGCCTGCTCGCGGCGCAACCCGATCCCGGCGCCGGTTTCCCGCTGACCGGTCTCACCTCCGAGCAGCTGGCGGCCTTGGACGCGGAACTGGCCGAGGACGAGGGGGAGTCCCAGTGGTGACCGCCGGCCGGCTGGCCGATGTCTGGCCGCTCACCCCGGCCCAGGAGGGGCTCTTCTTCCAGGCCCAGCTCGACAGCGACGGGCCCGACGTCTACCTGGTCCAGTGCCGGTTCCGGGTGGACGGCGCGGTGGACGCCGACCGTCTCCGGACGGCGGTGACCGCGCTGCTGACACGACACCCCAACCTGCGGGTCTGCTTCCGTCACAACGGACTGGACCGGCCGGTGCAGGTCGTCCCGCACCGCGTGACGGTGCCCTGGGCCGAGGTCGATCTCGCGGGGTGTCCTGCGGCCGAGGCGGCAGCCCGGCTGGAGGCCGTCCTCGAGGCCGACCGGGCCCGCAGGTTCGATGTCACCCGCCCGCCGCTGGTCCGGTGCACCCTGGTCCGTGACCCGGGCGGCGCCGATCTGATCCTGACCCTCCACCACCTGCTTCTGGACGGCTGGTCCATGGCGATCGTGGTGCGCGAGCTGGCCGCGCTGTATGCCGGCCGCGCCGCCGGGCTGCCGCCGGCACCGCCCTTCCGCGACTACCTGTCCTGGCTCCAGGAACAGGACGGTGCGGCGGCGGCCGGGGCGTGGCGGGCGGCGCTCGCCGGTCTGGCGCAGCCACCCCGGGTGGCTGGCGATGCCCCGCCACGCGGCGCCGTCCTGCCCGGCTCGATCGAGCGGGAGCTTCCGGCCGGGCTGACCGCGGCGGTGCACCGGCGGGCCCGTCACACCGGCGTGACGGTGAACACGCTCGTCCAGGCGGCGTGGGGGCTCGTCCTGGCCCGGATGACCGGCGCCGCCGACGTGGTGTTCGGCGCGGTGGTGTCCGGGCGCCCTCCGGAGCTGCCCGGCGTCGACACCATGGTCGGCCTGCTGGTGAACACCGTCCCGGTGCGGGTCCGGCTGCGGCCGGGGGAACGGGTCGACCAGCTGCTGGTGCGCCTGCGCGACGAACAACTGCTGCTGCTTCCGCACCACAGCACCCGGCTGACCGAGATCCGGCGGCAGGCCGGGACGGGCGACCTGTTCGACACCCTGGTCGCCTTCGAGAACTTCCCCCGCGGCACCGGCGCCCCGGACGGGAACGGGTTGCGCCTGGTGAGCACCCGGGACGCGAGCCATCTGCCGCTGGCCCTGACGATCGTTCCCGGTCCACGAATGTGGCTGCGCCTGCAGCACCGTCCGGACTGCTTCGCGCCGGCCGAGGCGGAACTGGTCGTGGAGCGTTTCACCCACGCCCTGGAACTGCTGGCCGCGGATCCGGGCGCCGAGGCACACCGGCTGGAGGTGCTGCCGGAGCCGGAACGGCGCCTGGTGCTCCGGACCTGGAACGGCGCCGCCCGCGCCGTTCCGCCCGGCAGCGTGCTGGACCGGTTCCGGGGGCAGGTGCATCGCACTCCGGACGCGCCCGCCGTCCAGGCCGGCGACCGGATCCTCAGCT
>NZ_JBEZXZ010000292.1:0-8001 GCF_040638275.1 Actinoplanes sp. NPDC026623
GCCGTCGGCGGCGCCCGCGCCCGCGATCGCATAGCCGGCGACGGCGCCGGCCGCGGTGAACGCCGCGGCGCCGCCCACGCCCAGCAGGACATTTCGGCGCGAGATCTCTGCATCGGTCACCCGATCCAGCTTTCCCCGCTTCGATCGTGATCTACCTGGCTGACGGGTGCGAATTCTCCGTGACGGACACGTAGACGTCGATGAGCCGGCGGGTGACCACGTCCGGATGGAAGGCCTGCAGGTAGCGCTTGCGGGCGGCCGGCGCGAGGCCGGCGGCCCCGGCCCGGGCGACCGGCAGCGCGGCGGCCAGCGCCTCCGCGTCCGGCGCGACCACCCAGCCGGCGGCCTCGACCGGCTCGCCGATCCCGAGCAGGTAGCCGATGCCGCCGACGTCGGTGCCGAGCACCGGCCGGCCCGCCGCCATCGCCTCCAGGATCACCGTCGGCAGCACGTCGTTCCAGGTCGGCACGGCCACGATCACCGACGCCCGGGTACGGGCGGCCGCCATGCCGTCCCGGTCGAGCGCGCCCAGATAGGTGACGTCCGCCCGCTCGGCCGCGGCCCGCTCGGCGAGCGGGCGTAGCTCGCCGTCGCCCGCGATGCGCAGCTGCCCGAGCGTGCCCTCCGGGTGCCGGCGCCAGGCGTCCAGCAGCAGCGCGAGCCCCTTCTCCGGCGACAGCCGGGCCGCGTAGAGGAAGCCGTCGCCGACGGGCTCGGGCTCGCCCGGGTCCGGCAGCCCGTTCGGCTTGATCACGATGCGCTCGTCCGGGATGCCGTAGTCCCGCAGGTGTTCGGCGATCCGCCCGGTCAGCGCGATGTAGCGGTCCACGGACTTCCACGTGGAGCGGTGCACGGCGAGCGTGGTGGCCATCAGCGCGCTCTGCGCCGCCGAGCCGCGGTAGCACCTGTGCGCGACGGCCGGCCAGCCGAACGCCTTGCCGCGGCAGTCGGTGCAGTTGTGCCCGTCGCGGAAGTACAGCCCCGACGAGCACACCTGGCGGTAGTTGTGCACCGTCTGCACGACCGGCACCCCGTGCGCGTGCGCGGTGCGCACCACCCACGGCGAGAGCAGCGGGTACGGATTGTGCAGGTGCAGCAGGTCCGGCCGCTCCCGCCGGAGCAGGTCCGAGAGGTCCTGCTGCGCCGCCCGGCCGTAGATCGGCGAGAGGGGCAGCAGCGCCTTCTGCGCGAGCGGCAGGTCGCCGATCGAGTCCGAGGCGCGCTGGAACGGCAGCACCTCGATCCCGGCCGCGGTGAGCTGCGCGATCTCCGTGTCGACGATGACGTTCTCGCCGGACGGGATCGCTTCGCGGTACCTGTTGTGCGCTACGACGACCTTCACGTTGCGAAACGCTACCGTTGGGGGCGTGCCGGAGCTTCCCGAGGTCGAGGCGCTCGCCGCATACCTGCGGGAGCGCGCTGTCGGCCACACCGTCGAGCGCCTCGAGGTGTCCTCGTTCAGCGCGCTGAAGACCTACGATCCGCCGCCGAGCGCCGTCGCCGGCCTGGCCGTCACCGGCGCCGGCCGGCACGGCAAGTTCCTCGACCTGCACCTCGGCGCGGACCTGCACCTCGTGGTGCACCTGGCCCGGGCCGGCTGGCTGCACTACCGGGACTCGTTCCGGTCCCCGGCGCCGCTCAAGCCCGGCAGCGGGCCCATCGCGCTTCGGGTGCGCCTCGACGACGGCTCCGGCTTCGACCTGACCGAGGCCGGCACGCAGAAGTCGCTGGCCGCGTACCTGGTGCGGGACCCGGCCGAGGTGCCCGGCGTGTCCCGCCTCGGCCCCGACGCGCTGGCGGTGGACCGTGACGGGTTCGCCGAGCGGCTGCGCAGCCGCCGAGGCCAGGTCAAGGGCGTGCTCACCGACCAGGAGGTGCTGGCCGGCATCGGCAACGCCTACTCCGACGAGATCCTGCACGCGGCGAAGATGTCGCCTTTCGCGCTGACCGCCAAGCTCACCGACGAACAGATCACCACCCTCTACGAGGCGATGCGGCAGGTGGAGACCGACGCCGTGGCGCGCTCGGTCGGCCAGAAGGCCGCCGAGCTGAAGGGCGAGAAGCGGGCCGGCATGCGGGTGCACGCCCGGACGGGGCTGCCCTGCCCGGTCTGCGGCGACACGGTCCGCGAGGTGTCGTTCGCCGACAAGAGCCTGCAGTACTGCCCGACCTGTCAGACGGGCGGTAAGCCCCTCGCCGACAGACGGCTGTCCAAGTTGATCCGATAGTCACTCAGCGTGCTCGACTCGTTCCCGGAGGAAAGCGGTTACAACATCCACTTCTTCTACGCCGTTCCATCGGTATAGTGGCCCGGTCCCTCGCTTCCTTCGCGGCGCGCCGGGATCGACAGCCCCGGCCGGCGCCCCCAGGGCCGTGGCAGTGCGTAATGTTCTCGGTGTGGGTGGTACGTGATGCGGGAGGACGTAGGCGAGGTGACCACGAGCCTCCAACGCCCGGGAACGAGCAAGAGCCGGAGCGGCATGCCGTACGACAGCTTCGAGTGGAAGCAGGACCCGCCGCCCAGTAACGGGGTAGCCAGGTCCGCCTGGACCCGATCGCACCGCCGGCTGTCCCGCTGGCATCGGCCGTACACCCTGATCCTGGTGATTCTGGATCTGGTGTCCGCGATCGTGGCCAGCGTGCTCGCGGTGACCTTCATCCAGAAGGCGGACTCCGGCTTCCAGGGCCGGGGTGTCGGCCTGTTCTACTTCGTCGCCCTGGTCGGCCTGCCGCTCGGCTGGCTCTTCATCCTCTGGGCCAACGGCAGCTACGACCGCCGCTACCTCGGGCTGGGCAGCGAAGAGTTCAAAAGGGTGGTTCGCGCCTTCGTCACGGTCGTGGCCTGCGTCTCCCTGCTGGCCTTCGCCACCAAGACCCAGCTCTCCCGGGTGACGATCGCCTACGTCTCGGTCGCGGCGCTGATCTTCATCCTGTTCTGCCGCTACTCGGCCCGCCAGGTGCTGCACGTGGCCCGCCGGCGCACCGGGCACGGCGCGCACCGGATGGTCCTGATGGGCACGCTGCCGGAGGCCCTCGAGGTCTACACGGCGGTCACCCGCAGCCCGGCCGCGGGCCTGATCCCGGTCGCGATCCACCTCACCGACGGCTACTCCGCGGCCCGGGGCATCGAGACCCCGGTGCCGGTCTACGCGAGCCGCGACGTGCTGGCCCTGGTCCGCGAGGTCGGCGCCGACACCATCGCGGTGTGCGGCTCGGCCAGCGCCGAGCCGGGCGAGCTGCGCCGCCTGGCCTGGGCGCTCGAGGGCACCGGCGTGGACCTGGTGGTCGCGCCGCAGCTGACCGACATCGCCGGCCCGCGCGTGCACATCCGCCCGATCGAGGGACTGCCGCTGCTGCACGTCGAGGAACCGACCCTGTCGGGCCCCGGCTGGCTGGCGAAGAACCTGCTCGACCGGGTGGCCGCCTTCTTCGGCCTGCTCATCCTCAGCCCGGTGCTGGGCGTCATCGCCCTCGGCATCCGGCTGGCCAGCCCGGGGCCGGTCTTCTTCCGCCAGCCGCGGGTCGGCCACGAGGGCCGCACCTTCCGGGTCTGGAAGTTCCGGACCATGGACGTGGACGCCGAGGAGCGCAAGGCCACGCTGGAGGAGCTCAACGAGGCCGACGGCATGCTCTTCAAGCTCAAGGAAGACCCGCGGATCTTCAAGTTCGGCAGCAAGCTGCGGGCCACCTCGCTGGACGAGCTGCCACAGCTGGTCAACGTGCTCAAGGGCGAGATGTCGCTGGTCGGCCCCCGGCCGCTGCCCGCCGACGACGGCGACTACCTGGGTGACGTCCGCCGCCGCCTGCTGGTCCGCCCGGGCATCACCGGCCTCTGGCAGGTCTCCGGCCGCTCCGACCTGTCCTGGGACGAGGCGGTCCGGCTGGACCTTTACTACGTCGACAACTGGTCGCTGACCTACGACCTGGGCATCCTCTGGCGCACCATCTGGGTCGTCCTGCGGCGCAAGGGCGCGTACTAACCGCGTACCACGCCCTGGCGTTTCCGGATCGTTGCGGCCAAGATGCGTGCGTGGCTGGTCAGATCGGGAACGCCCTCGCGGTGCTGGCCGTGCTCGCCGCCCTTGCCGGAGCGATGATCGCGGTGCTGCGCCTGCGGGCCCGGCGCGGTATCGCCACCGCCGGGCAGCGGGCCACCTACGACGTGCTGCACACGGCCTCGCTGGCCGCCGAGCCGCTGCGCACCGGCCTGACCCCGGCCTCGGCCGCCAAGGCCGCCCGGCACCTGCGCCGGCTGGTCGGCGCGCCCGGGCTCACCGTCGTCGACGCCGACCGCTGCCTGGCCTTCGACGGCCAGGGCAGCCACCACAACACCCAGTTCGCCACTGCCGCCGCGCGCGCCCTGCGGACGAACCGCTCGATCGTCCTCGGCGCCGCCGAGCTGCCCTGCGACCGGATCGACTGCGTGGTCCGCGGCGCGGTGGTCGCCCCGCTGACCGGCGCCGACGGGCAGGCCCTCGCGGCGCTCGTGGCCGTCGCGGACGATCAGCCGGCGCCCGGGCTGGTGCAGGCGACCATGGAGACCGCCCGCTGGGCCGGTTCCCAGCTGGCCCTCGCCGAGCTGGAGTCGTCCCGCGAGCGGCTGGCCCGGGCCGAGGTGCGCGCCCTGCGGGCCCAGATCAGCCCGCACTTCATCTACAACGCGCTCACCGCGATCGCCTCCTTCGTGCGTACCGATCCGGAGCGGGCCCGCGAGCTGATCCTGGAGTTCGCCGAGTTCACCCGCTACTCGTTCCGGGCGCACGGCGAGTTCACGACCCTCGCCGAGGAGCTGCGCTCGATCGACCGCTACCTGACCATCGAGCGCGCCCGGTTCGGCGACCGCCTGCAGGTACGCCTGCAGATCGCGCCCGAGGTCCTCCCGGTCAGCCTGCCGTTCCTGTGCCTGCAGCCGCTGGTCGAGAACGCCGTCCGGCACGGGCTTTCGCGTAAGCCGGGCGTCGGTATGGTGAGCATCGAGGCGCGGGACGCGGGCGCCGAATGCCACATCACGGTCGAGGACGACGGGGTCGGCATGGATCCGGCGGTGCTGGCGGCGGGCGTCGCCGAGGCGGTCGGCGGGCACGACGACGACGCCGGGCAGCACGTCGGCCTCACCAATGTGGACGAACGGCTGCGGTCGGTGTTCGGCGACCGCTACGGGCTGGTGGTGGAGACCGCGCCGGGCGCGGGGACGAAGGTGAGCATGCGGGTGCCGAAGTTCCATCCGGGAGTCAGGGCATGAGCGACTGCACCGAGCGCAGCGAGGGCCAGGAGCGCATGCCAGAGGCAGGCACGGCATGAGCGACCGCACCGACCGCGGCGAGGGCCAGGAGCGCATGCCAGAGGCAGGCACGGCATGAGCCTGGTCGTGCTTGCGGTCGACGATGAGCCGCCGGCCCTGGACGAGCTCGCCTACCTGCTCAACGCCGACGGCCGGGTCGCGTTCGTGCACCGGGCGGGCGACGCCACCGAGGCCCTGCGGGTCCTGCGCGACACCGAGGTCGACGCGGTCTTCCTGGACATCCGGATGCCCGGCCTGGACGGTATGGAGCTCGCCCGCATCCTGCACCGGTTCGCCCGGCCGCCGGCGATCGTCTTCGTGACCGCCTACGACGACGGCGCGGTGGACGCGTTCGACCTGGGCGTCACCGACTACGTCCGCAAGCCGGTGCGGGCCGAGCGGCTCGGCGAGTCCCTGCGCCGCGTCACCGGGCTGCGGGCGGCGCCCCTCGCGGCGCCCGCGAAGCCGCAGGAGGAGCCGAGCATCCCGGTCGAGCTGGCCGGCACGACCCGCATGCTGCCGCGCTCCTCGGTGCGCTGGGTCGAGGCGCAGGGCGACTACGCCCGGCTGCACACCTCCGACGCGTCGCACCTGGTCCGGGTCTCGCTGGCGACGCTGGCCGAACGCTGGGCGGACGCGGGCTTCGTCCGGATCCACCGCTCCTACCTGGTGCAGTTGCGCCTGGTCGCGGAGCTGCGCCTGACCCACTCCGGCTACGTGGTGGCGATCGACGGCGCGGAGCTGCCGGTGAGCCGGCGGCACACCCGCGAGCTGAAGGACAAGCTGATCCGGGCCGCCAAGCACGACTGGACCCGCTGAGCCAGGAATCCACAGCGTTATCCACACCCCCGCAGGGTTATCCCCAGAGTTATCCACAGGCTGACGATCTTCACAGTTTGTCCACAAACCCACCGCCGCACCTGCACGACCGGTCAATAGGCTGCTCGGCGCGGGGGAGATCGGCGCGCCACGGGGGTGCGCCGGTCCTGCGCCCGCGGCGCACGATGCGGGGCGAGCCAGGGGGTGGGGGACATGACGGCACGGAAGGTGCTGGTGGTCGAGGACGAGCGGACCATCGCCGACGCGGTGGCCGCCCGGCTGCGCGCGGAGGGCTTCGAGGTCGAGATCGCCGGCGACGGCCCGGCCGCGGTCGAGGCCGCCCGCCGCACCCAGCCGGACGCGATCGTCCTCGACGTGATGCTTCCCGGCTTCGACGGCCTGGAGGTGTGCCGCCGCATCCAGGCGGAGCGCGCCGTCCCGGTCCTCATGCTCACGGCCCGCGACGACGAGACCGACCTGCTGATCGGCCTGGCGGTCGGCGCCGACGACTACCTGACGAAGCCGTTCTCGATGCGCGAGCTGAGCGCCCGCGTGCACGCCCTGCTGCGCCGGGCCACCCGCAACTCGGCGCCGGCCGCCCCGGCGGCGAGCGAGATGCTGCGCCTCGGCGACCTGGAGATCAACCTGGCCGAGCGCCGGGTGCTGCGGGCCGGCGTCGAGGCCCAGCTCACCCCGACCGAGTTCGACCTGCTGGTTCACCTGGCGGGCCGGCCGCGCACGGTGCTGCCCCGCGAGCGCCTGCTCGCCGAGGTGTGGGGCTGGGCGGACGCCTCGGGCACCCGCACGGTCGACAGCCACATCAAGGGTCTGCGGCGCAAGTTGGGCGCGGATCTGATCCGCACGGTCCACGGCGTCGGCTACGCGCTCGAGGTGCAGAAATGAGCCTGTTGCGGGCCGTCCTGGGCTGGCTGCCCCGCCCGCTGGACCCGGTCCGCTCGATCAAGGCGAAACTGGCCCTGGCCCTCGGTCTGGCGGGCGGCGTCGGGCTGCTGATCTTCTGGTGGAGCCTCGACTTCATGCGGGTCGAGCTGGGCTGGTTCGCCATCGCCGTCGCGCTCGGCCTGGTGACGCTGCAGGTCATGGCGCACGGCGCGACGGTGCCGCTGCGCGAGATGACCGTCGCGGCCAAGGCCATGGCGCGCGGCGACTACACCCGCCGGGTCCGCGCGACCTCCCGCGACGAGGTGGGCGAGCTGGCGACGGCGTTCAACCAGATGGCCGCGGACCTGGCCGCGGCCGACCGGCAGCGCCGCGAGCTGATCGCCAACGTCTCGCACGAGCTGCGCACCCCGATCACGGCCCTGCGTGGCCTGCTGGAGAACATCGTCGACGGCGTCAGCACCGCGGAGCCGGAGACGATGAGGACGGCACTGACCCAGACGGAACGCCTGGGCAGGCTGGTCACCGAGCTGCTGGACCTGTCCCGCCTGGACGCGGGGGTGGTGCCGCTGGCCCTGACCCCGATCGACATCCGCAAATTCCTGGGCGATGTGGTCCGCGAGGCGACGGTGAACGCCGACGGCGCCGGCCACGACGTGCGCTTCCAGGTCTCGGCGCCGGAGATCCGCATCGAGGGCGACCGCGAGCGCCTGCACCAGGTCTTCGCCAATCTGCTGGACAACGCGGCACGGCACAGCCCGCCGGGCGGCACCGTCACGGTCCGCGCCGAACGCCGCGACCAGCACATCCTGCTGGCGGTCGCCGACGAGGGCGACGGCCTCCCCGCCGCCGACCGCGACCGGATCTTCGAACGCTTCACCCGGGGCGAACGCGCCACCGGCGGCGGCACCGGCCTCGGCCTGGCCATCGCCCGCTGGGTGGTCCAACTGCACCACGGCACCATCACCGTCGCCGACCCCGCCACCGCGGACCCCACCCGC
>NZ_JBEZXZ010000293.1:0-8001 GCF_040638275.1 Actinoplanes sp. NPDC026623
GTGCCATGGAACGAGGCAACAGCAAGCACAGTCCGCGCGTCGACGAGCAGATGCGTCAGGAAGTCCTGGGCACGGCCCAGATCTCGGTGACGGTGTGGAAGGTGACGCCGTCCGGGAGGGTGTCCAGGTCCGCCAGCACGTCGTCGGGCGCGTCGAGCGTCTCCGCGCTGCGTCGCAGGGCGTCGCGGTCACCCGGCATGGCCGACATGCCGATGTAGCGTCCGAAGCGGCTGAGGGCGTTCGCCGACTCCGCCTCCAGCGTCCGCGTAGACTCCGGCTGGTCCTCGCCCGCCGGCTCGGCCATCTTCCACTCTTCGGCCCGGCCACCGGCGATACCCTGGACCGTGCCCAGGACTTCCTGACGCATCTGCTCGTCGACGCGCGGACTGTGCTTGCTGTTGCCTCGTTCCATGGCACTTCCTTCCTGGCTGAGGCACCCTGGTTTCCCCGCTGAATGACCGGTAAACGGCTGTTTCGGCGGCCGGCGAGGCCCGGGTGTATGGCGGCCCCGACCCGGCGCGGACCACGGATACCCGGCGGCGCCGCGGTCATCGGCGCGGGGCCGGAGTCCTGTTTGTTTCCTGCCCGTTCGGGAACGTCGAGCGCATGACCGAGGAAAGCGCTCGCTACGACCGCACCGGCACGGATGAACCCGACGGCACGCCGGCCTTCGCCGCCTCGCTGCGACCGCCGGGCGAGTCCTTGACCACGGCACCGAACGGTGGGGACGACCTCGCACCCGATGAGGACGACGGCGGGTCGACGCCGGTCGAGGGCCGGGCCGGATACGACGCGGATGCGGTCTCCGGTGACACCGACGAGTACCGACCCGATTGACCGCCCGTTCGGCGAGCAGGCGAGGCGGCCGGCGTCCGGGTGGTGTAGAACCTGCCGAACGGGGCAGTCGCGGTCGTGGCTGGATCGTCGCGATCGTTGTCCTATCATCCGGCTCTGGATGGTGTCCGAGCCCTGTCCGTCGCCGCGGTCCTGCTGTTCACGGTGGTGTCGGCGCCTTCGGCGGTGGTTTCCTCGGTGTGGAAGCGTTCTTCGGGCTCTTCGGTTTCCTGATCACCTCCCTGTTGCTTGCTGAACATCAGCGGTCCGGGCGCATCGATCTGCCGGCCTTCTGGGCGCGCCGGGCGCGCCGGGCGCGCCGGGCGCGCCGGTTGCTGCCGGCGTTGCTGCTCCTCCTCGGCGTTGTGGTGGTCGTAGGCCGCTGGACGTTGCCCGCCGAGGAGCTGCCGGCCCTGCGCCTGGATGTCCTGGCCGCGATCGCCTATGTCGCCAACTGGCGGATGATGAGTCGCGGCGGCGGCTACTTCGCCGAGACGGCGGCGCCGTCCGGGCCGATGACCGGCCGGCTGCTCGGTGGGTTCGCCGGCGCCGGCGCCGGTGTTACCGGCTGGCTGTGGGTCAACGCCGACGGCGCCGATCCGTGGCTGTACCCCGGCGGCCTCGCCGCCGCGGCGCTTGCCGTCGTCGCCATCCTCGCCCACGCCGTGTTGTGCCCCCCGCTCGCCGACGGCGCGGTTGCTGGCCATCGCCCTCCTGGTCTGGCTCGGGCGAATCTCGTACGGCATCTACCTGTGGCACTGGCCGCTGTTCCAGTGGCTGAACGCCGAACGTGTCGGCCTGACCGGTCCAGGTCTGCTGGCGGCACGATGCGGGGCCACCCTGGCTGTCGCCACGGGCGCCGCCGGCGTGACGGCCGCCGTCGTCCGGTCGGGCCGCCGGTGAACCGCTGAGCGGAAACGACCCCACACGCACAAGGAGCGCGGTGAGGAGGACACCCCCCAGGGGTGGCAAGTGATGAGCGGGCGCCCGACCTGCGACGTCATCGCGTCCACGGTGCGACGTAGAGGGCCGGATTTCGCTCAGTCATGGTCACCGTACGCGCGCCGGCCGCATGCCGATCATTCCTGTCATTCTCCGCACCCGTTTGGCCGGCGGTCCTCCGGGTAGACGGGTCTCTCCCCATCGAGGAGGCGCCATGACCGAGAGCAAGATCGAACACGGAGCGGCCGAGGACGGTGCCGGAGTGCCGGTCACCCCGACCGATGTCGACGCGAGCCGCACGCCGCCGAGCGAGCCGTCCGACCCGGCCGCGCGGGCAGAACAAGAGAAGGCGCGTGCTCAGGACGACAAGGAGCGCTGACCGACCGGCCCGCTGGAACCGGTAGTTTGATGGAAAATCCGCCGAGAAGCCGACCCCGCAGAAGGGCGCGGAGGAGGACCGGCGGGAGGTGTGCAGTCAGTGGCGAGGCCTGTTTTGGGGGTGGCTCGGCAGACCTCGAATCAAGTGACCATCCGGTTGGCGCTGGAGGTTGCACGTAGCTGACCTCAGGATCGCGTGCCACGCGCATCAGGCGCCGCTCACGGGGTATCCCGACCACGTGCAAAGGTCTGGGACGACTGCCTCGCCGACGCAACGGCTGGCCTCCTACCGGCACAAGCGCGACTTCGGCCGGACGCCGGAGCCTGCGGGCTCCACCGCCGCAGCGGGTGCCGCACCGGTCCGGCGCTTTGTGGTGCAGCGGCACCGGGCGCGCCGACTGCATTACGACTTCCGGCTGGAGATCGACGGTGTCCTGGTCAGCTGGGCGGTGCCGAAGGGCCCGACCCTGGATGCGGGGGTGCGCCGGGCGGCGTTCCACGTGGAGGACCATCCGCTGGAGTACGTCGACTTCGAGGGCGTCATCCCGGCCGGGGAGTACGGCGGCGGTGACGTGATCGTCTGGGACGCCGGCACCTGGACACCGCATGCCCACCGGGTACGGGACACGACCGACCCGGCCGCCGCGGTCGCCGCGGGTGAGCTGCACCTGGACCTGTACGGCGAGAAGTTGCGCGGCCGGTTCGTGCTGGTCCGGACCAGGGCCGGGCGCTCCGGTAAGGAGGACTGGCTTCTGCTGCACAAGCACGACGAGTATGCGGTGCCGGGCTGGGATGCCGAGGATCATCCGCAGTCGGTGCTGACCGGTCGCACCAATGATCAGGTCAAGGCCGACCCGGACCGGTTATGGCGCTCCGGCGTACCCGCAAGCCGGGCCTCCGTGTCCCTCAAGCCCGCGCCGGTCGCGCCGGCGGACGCCGGCGATCTGGCCGCGCTCGATGCGCTTCCGGCCGGCGGTTCCTGGGCGGTCTTCGGACGTGAGCTTCGGGTCACGAACCTCGACAAGGTGCTCTTTCCGGCCCGGCCCGGCGAGGAACCGGTCACCAAACGAGACCTGCTGCGTTACACCGCGCGAATCGCCCCCGTGGCGCTGCCTTACCTGGCCGGCCGGGCGATCAACCTGCATCGGTACCCGGACGGCGCGGGCAGCAAGGGCTTCTGGCACAAGGAACTGCCGGAGCACGCGCCGCGGTGGCTGCCCCGCTGGGACAACCCGGACGCCGACCCCGGCGAAACCCGTACCTACCTAGTGGTCGACGAGCCGGCGGCGCTGATCTGGGCGGCGAACTTCGGCGGCCTGGAGTGGCACGCCTGGACCTCGACGACGGGCGCGCCGCACCTGCCGACGTACGCGCTGATTGATCTTGATCCGGGCAGTGCGACGAGCTGGGACGACCTGCTGACCCTGGCCCGGCTGCACCGCACCGCGTTCGAGCATCTCGGCGTGACCGCCCGGCCGAAGGTCACCGGGCGCCGCGGCATCCAGATCTGGGTGCCGATCGCTCCCGGTCCCAGCTTTGACGAGACGCGGGCCTGGGTCGAGCGGCTGTCCCGCACGGTCGGCGCCGTCGTGCCGGAACTGGTGAGCTGGAAATGGCAGAAGAGTGACCGGGGTGGCCTGGCCCGCCTGGACTACACCCAGAACGCCGTGAACAAGACCCTGGTCGCGCCGTACAGCCCGCGGCCGGCGGCGGGCGCGCCGGTGTCCGCGCCGATCACCTGGGCGGAACTCGATGATCCCGGGCTGCGGCCCGACGGCTTCACCATCCGTACGGTCCTGCCGCGCCTGGACACGCACGGCGACCTGTTCGACGCCGTGCTCGATCATCCTCAGCGCCTGCCACGGCTGGACTGAGCAGCCGTTGCGCGCCACGTCCTCCGGCAGGGCGAGGAGGTACTTGGGGCGTACCCCGGCTCCCGGCCGGTCATGCCTGTGATCTGTTGTCGGCGGGGAGTGACGGGCGCGTGGGTCGGCTCGCGTTCCGGACGCGGCCTTGCGCCGGGTGCGATCCGCGGAGCAGCTCGATCGAGAGGTATTCCGCGATGGTCGCCGCGGGGCCGTACTCCTCGATGTCACGGATCGCCGATTCCAGCGTCCGGACGAATTCGGGGTCGTCACCGAGGTCGCCGAAGATGTCGCGTTCGCCGAGCAGGGGCCGGGGGTCGGCGCCTTTGGCGACGGCGAGGGATTGCAGGATGTCCTTGCGGGAATCCTTGATCTCGATGGGGTTGCCGCTCACGTCGTGGCCCTGCAGGTAGCGGCACCATCCAGCAACGGCCAGGGTCAGCAGCTTTGTCGGCCGACCCTCGGCGCGGGCGGCCATCAGCGACGGCAGCAGGTAGGCGGGCATCTTGGTGGAGCCGCGACCGCACAGACGGGAAGCTGGTCGCTGATCCGGTTGGCAGTCGATCTCCCCCACCAGAGGCTTGAGCTGGTCACCACGGTCAACGGCAACACCGACGTGGACACCTCGACGCTGCTCGCCCTGGACCTGTTGCAGCGGCTCGGGAGATCGGACATCCCGGTGGTCAAAGGCGCTCGCACGCCGTTGCTGCGGCCGGTGCATGACCATCCCGCGCGGGACCGGGTCGCCGGCGTGCGGGAGCGGCTGCCCACCACAAGCCGGCACCGGGCCGGGCCGCCACCGCGATCATCGAACACGTCATGGCCAACCCGGGGGAGATCACCCTGGTGGCGATCGGCCCGCTCACCAACGACGCCGTGGCGATGGCCCTCGAGCCGGCGCTCACCGCAGCGGTCAAGCAGATCCTCGTCATGGGCGGCGTCTTCCTGCGGACCACCACGGCGCTGTCCATGCCGGGAGAGTTCAACGTCTGGGTAGACCCGGAGGCGACCGCGATCGTGCTCAACAGCGGTGCCCCGCTGCGCTTCATCGGTCTCGACGTCACGCTGCAGGTCCAGCTGAACCGCGCGGAACCCGACCGGCTTCACGCGACCGGGCGGCCGTTCGCCTCGTACGCAGGCGAGTGCGCGCACGCCTGGATCGACTACCTGCGGACGGCGTACAAGACGCGGCGGAGATCGCGGGAGGATGCACGCAAGTCGTGGGGTTCATTGTTGTTCGGTGAGGACCGCGTTTGCGGTGTCGATCAGGGAGTTCCCGGTGTCAATGGCGCGTAGCCGCAGGGTGGCGTAGGCGCGGTCGGGGGTGCCGTGTTGCTCGGCGATGATGATGCCGATGGCTTGCTGGATGATCGCCCGGACGGCGAACGCGATGGTCAGCCCGTTGACCAGTTCGGCCCCGCCGGGATCCAGATCGGGGCTGGTGAGCCCGTCTCCGTCGTAGGTGGCCAGGACCGCGGCGGTCAAAGCGGCCATCGTGGTGGAGTCATGGCCGTAGAGATTGAGGGCGGCGATCGCTTGTCCGCGCCCGGCGAACAGGGGGATGGACAGCGAGGCGTGTAGTCCGAGGCGGTGGGCGGTGTCGCGGAAGCCGGGCCAGCGCATCGTCGCGGTGATGTCGGGCACGGACAGCGGCCTTGCGGTCTCGAGGGCGTCAAGGCAGGGGCCGGTCTGGTCGGCGTACTGCGCCTGATCGACGGCGACGGCGATGTCATCGCTGGCCGCGACCGTGGTGTAGGCGTCTTCCTGCCGGGCGGTTACCGATGCGTAGCTGGCCGCGGCTATGAGTTGCGCGCTCAGTTGGGCGATCGTGATCAGGTCGTCTTCGATGCTGGAGTGGTCGTCGGGGGTGGCGGCGAGAGTGACGAGTCTGTCTCTCAACGGGCCTCTGCGCTGTGTGAGGGGTGGTGTCGGCCGCTGTTGCGTCATCCCATGGATCCCCTCACCCCGTGTCGCGGATGGCTGAGGTACCCGCCGTCGGCGCGTTCATGCCTCGGGATGCCAGAACGGCGTCCAGCCCGGTGATCCGGAAGACGCGGGCGCTGATCCCGTGGACACCGCGAACGGTGACGGCGCAGCCGGTGCCGTCGGCGATGTGCAGCGCGGCGAGGATCGTGTTGATCCCGGCCGCGCCGAGGAACTCCACCCGGCTCAGATCGCAGCACACCTGACAGTTCCGGCTGATGGCATCGGTCAAGGCGAGTTCCAGCAGTGGGGCGGTGTCCGCGTCGATGTCTCCGGCCACATCAACGACGACCAGCGGCGCGTCGCCCGGGCCGCCGGTGCGCTCGGTGTGGCGCGAGATGGTGGCCAGGACCGTGCCGTCGGCACCGGTCACCGTGCCCGTGGCCTGCAACGATGCCCCTCGGTCGGGAACGTCCGAGTGATCGCTGGCCGGCCCGGCCATCGGCGCAGAGGAAAAATGCTGCGAATAGGACAAAGATGCTCCCCGTCCACTCTGACAACAGAGAACGAGGGCGCACTGTTCGACCCTTGACCGCCAGTCTAACGCCGAACCGGCCAACGTCCTCCCGTAGGCGCGGGGTAATATTTTCCCTGGTGCAAAGGTTGCCGCCTCGGTCACTCAGGGGGTTCCGATGCCCTGGTGACCAGGGCGTTGGCGACGTCGCGCAGTTTGCGGTTGGTGTCCTGCGACAAGCGGCTGAGGATGGCGAATGCTTCCTCGGCGGTGCAGCGCCGGTCGCCCATGATGATGCCCTTGGCCTGTTCGATGATGGCCCGGTTCTCCATCGCCTTCTGCATGTGCACGGCCAGCGTCGCCTGCGTCTCGTACAGGTGGGAGTTGGCCAGCGCGACGGCGGCGTAGCCGGCGAACGTCTGCGCGAGGGTGACCGCGTCCTCGTCGAAGGCCTGCGGTTCGGTGGCGTAGATGTTCAACGCGCCGGTGACCCGCTCGTGCACCGGCAGGCCGATCGACAGGGAACTACCGGCGCCGGCTTCCTTGGCGGCGCGGCTCCAGTCGGGCCACCGGTCCTCGCTGCCGGTGTCCGGCACGGACAGCACGGCGGTGGCGGCGGCCGCGTCCAGACAGGGGCCGTAGCCGTGTTCGTACTGCACCTCGTCGAGCTGCAGTGCGAGATCGCCGGTGAACGCGGCCGTCTGTGCGACGTTCCCGTGCAGCAGGGTCACGCTGACCTCGTCGGCACCCGGGATCGTGCGTTTCGCCAGCTGGGCGATCTTGTCCAGCAGTGCGTCGACGTCGACGTCGGCGAGTCGGATGCGGCCGAGCTCGGCGAACGCCTCGTTCGGGTCCATGGGCTGGAGCTGCGTCATGAGCACACGTCCGTCTTTAGGGCGCATCCCCGGCCCGGTCACGGAGGGGCGGTGCGCGGATCACTGCAGAACTCCAGCTGGAGTCGGGACCCGCGCCGCTTTTTGACGCAATTTCTCATCGGCACCCAGGGAAGGCACCAAACCACAGGCACTCAGTATATCGCGACCCGGGCGACGGGGTCGTTTGGCGAAGTGCTGGTGCGGCGAGGCGGTGTGAAGGGCCTGACGGCCGGACCGGCCGTGTCGGCGATTTCGACGGCCGAGGTGAGTTCTGCCGGTCCGGGGGTATGCGGAAACATGCGTCTGTCAGTTCTCGATGTCGGGTCGAACGCCGTCAACATGGTGGTTGCGGACACGAACGTGGGCCACCGGGGTGACCTGCCGATGGTGGCGCACTCGTGGAAACGGCGGACCTTTCTGGCCGAGACCGTCCGGCGGGACGGCACGATCACGGCGGAAGGCCTGGGCCGCGTCGTCGCCGCGGTGGCCGCGGCCGCGAAGGAGGTCAGCCGGGCCGATGTCGATCAGCTCTTCGCGTACGCCACGGCCGCGGTCCGGGACGCACCGAACCGCGCGGAGGTGCTCGACGCGGTGGAGTCGGCCACCGGGATCCGCCTGGGCATGCTGTCCGGGGTGGAGGAGGCGAAGTTGACGTTCCTGGCGGCGCGGC
>NZ_JBEZXZ010000294.1:0-7799 GCF_040638275.1 Actinoplanes sp. NPDC026623
GGCGCCCGAGCGCGATGGCCGTGGCGCGGACGGCGGCGACGAGCAGGCTGTTGCCGGCGACGCCCTCCTGCACGTCCGGGCGGGTGCCGGCGTCGGGGCCCTCGCGCGCCGCGCCGAGGATCCGCGGGCAGACCTGGGCCATCCAGGCCCAGTCGTGGGCGTCGGACAGGCGGGCCTCGAGTCGCTCCCACAGCAGCACCGCCTCGTCGACGGTGGCGAGCCGCAGCGCCGAGAGCACGTGCGCGGTGCTGATCTGTTCGAGCGGCAGCGATCCGGTGCGGTCGGCGAGCGCGCCGGCCAGCGCCTTGCGGGAGGACTCGAGCAGGGCCGGCTCGCAGGTTCTGGCCCACTCCAGCAGCAGGTCCCGCAGCGGCGCGTCCACCTCGAGGATGAGCGCCCGGCTGGCCGGATCCGTGTCGGTGTCGATCCATTCCTGCCGCGCCAGCTCGTGCACCACCTCGGCGGCGTCGGCCCGCTCCGGCAGCGCTCCCGCGAGGGTCCGATGATCGAACCGGCCGAGCAGGGCGACGCCCGGCAGCCACGCGGTCAGCGAGCCGTGCAGGCGGTTCACGATGCGCGCCTCGACGTAGGCGGCCTTTCCGGAGCGGCGCAGATCGCTCGCCGTGATGCTCTTCTCCGCCGCCCACCAGCGCCAGTAGAGGGCCAGGTCGTAGGGGCTGAACCGCACCTCGCCGGGCCGCGGCCGGCCCAGCTCGGGCGACAGGGCGAGCACGGCGTCGGCGAGGTCGGGGGGCATGACGGTGCCGAGGTGGCCGCGCCGCAGGAAGGCGATCGCCTCGGCGTGGTGGAAGCCGAGGGCCGGCATCGTCTCCAGCCGGCGCCAGGCGGGCCCGGCGGGGGACAGGGGCCGCCGGCCGGACAGCAGCACCCGCAGCGCCGGCACCGCGGCGTGCACCCTCGCCAGCAGGTCGAAGGTGGTCTCGAGCGCGGCGTCCGTGGTTCCCGCGGGGTCGAACTTCGACAGCTCCTCGCAGGTGTCCAGCATCAGCAGCGCCGGGCCGGGCACCGTACGCAGCAGAGCGGCGAACGCCTCGACCGCCCTCGACACCGGCTCCGCGGTCTCCCGTCCCTCCGCCGCGGCGGCGTTCGCCCGGCGTGCCCACTGGTAGAACGCGGCCAGGGCCCGCTCGCCCTCGGCGGTGGCGTCCTGCGCCAGCTCGTCGGCGAGCTCCACGAGCAGGTGCACCGGCCGCTGCGCCGGATAGGCGGGGCTCAGGTGGTCGAAGTCGACCCGGGCGACGGTGAGATCCGCGAGCGCGCAGTCGGCGGCGAAACCGCCGGAGGCGACGTACCGCACGAACGAGGTCTTGCCGGTGCCGCCGAGCCCGACCAGGTGCATCGCCCAGTGCTCGGAGCCCGGCGAGGTGAGCAGCCGGCGCAGGCGGCCGCTCCACTCCGGGCGCGGCTGGTAGCTCTCCAGGGTCTTGCGGTCGTGCGAGCGCCGGTTGGCCAGGTGCACCAGCCGGTGCGCGGCCTCGATGGCCTCCTGCATCGGCTCCGAGGCGATCGGCGCCAGCGCCTCAGCGGCGACGATGTGCTCGAGCGCCTCGTCGCGCCGGCCGGCCCGGCACAGCCGCCGGACGGTGTTCAGGAAGCCCTGATCGGGGCGGTCCGCGTCGTCGGCCAGCATCAGCCGCGCCCAGTGCTGCACCACCGGTGCCAGCGGCAGGTCGAGGTCGAGGCGGGTCAGCAGCCCGGCGATGAACCGGGCCTCGGACACGACGGCCTGCCGGCCCGCGCGGCCGACGGCCGCCTCGAGCTCGATGCGCCGCCGGGCCGGCGGGCACCAGAACTCGGCCGTCCACATCGCGTCGGGGGTGAGCACGCCGCGGCGCTCGGCCCGGCCCTGCCGCGCGGACGCCGTCACGAACGCCACCAGGTCCTCGGCGGTGCGCCGCCCGGGCGGCCGGTCGAGGCGCGGCGCCGGGAAGCCGGCGGCCAGCGCCGCCTCCCCGGTCCAGTACGGCGGCAGCGCCAGCCACAGCATCGGCTCCTGGTCGAGCCCGGCGGCCGGGCCGGTCGCCGGGGCCGTGCCGGGGGCGTCGCTCACGGTTCGGCCCAGCCGCCGACCGGCCACGACTCGAGGGCCAGCTCGTCGTCCGCGACCGCGAGCAGCTGTTCGCTCCTGCTGGCGAGCCTGCTCAGCAGCTCCGGCGAGTAGACCGTCTTGGCGTCCCTGGTCGCCTCGTCCACCTTCTCCTCGAACAGCCTCTCGCAGCCGTGTTTGAGCGTCAGCACCTGCTGCGGGCCGTCCTCGAACTCCGGCACCGGGTGCATCAGCAGCCAGCGCCAGGCGAGCAGGTCGATCCGGTTGTTGCGGCGCCGGGCCAGCTCGGGAAAGGTCAGCACGGAGGCGGTCGCCGCGCCCTGCAGGTGCCGTTGCGGGCCGGCGAACCACGGCTCGCCACCGCCGGGCAGCTCCGGCGTGTCCTTGGTGAACAGCACCACCGCGATCTTGTCGCGGTTCTCCGCGGGGTTCAGCGCCGCCCGTACGCCCTCCGAGGTCAGCAGCACGTTCAGGTACCGGGGGCCGTCGTTCAGCAGGTGCACGTCGTCCAGCAGCAGGACCGGCCGGCAGTCGTCGCGGAACAGCCCGGGGTGCTTCGCGCGGGCCTCGCGGGCCAGGGCGAGCAGGTCCACCCGCAGCCAGTTGGCGATCTCCTCGGGGATCCACTCGGTCTCGAAGTCCCGCACCTTGGATCTCAGCTTGATCGCGCGTATCTCCGTCGTCGGCGTCTTGCTGCGGTTGCTCTGCGGGTAGTCGCCGAGCTCGTCCTCGATGCCGGCGAGGGTGTCGCTGACGAAGTAGGCGTCCAGCTCGAGACTCGCCCGGGTCCGGGCGATCGCGCCGATGATCTCCAGGGCCAGCGCCGCCTCGTTGCGGGGCGTGACGCCGGGCGGGTACGACCCGAGGTGGCAGGGCACGTGACCGGCGCGCAGCGTGGCGGCGCTGAGCTCGCGCAGCAGCCGCGAGCCGCCCACCTGGTAGCCCCGCTGCTGCGTCGACTCGGCGAGCAGCACCGCCAGCTCGTCGCCGGGGTCGAGCAGCCGGCCCAGGATGGCGAAGAACTCGTCGCGGGCGCAGAACACCGGGGCGAGGACGAGGCCGAGCTTGAACATGATGGTCCGCAGCAGCTTCACCCGCGTCGTGTCGACGACCCGGAAGCCCTCCTCGACGTGCGGCGCGACGAAGATCGCGGGCAGCGCCCAGTCGATCGTCGCCGCGTTGATCTGACCCGGGTCGTTGAAGGTCCGGATCCGCGCCTTCGCCGTGGCCTCGGGCAGCGCCGCCCCGTTGGTGATCGCCTCCGCGAACGCGCGCGCGAAGATCCGGCACGCCACGTTGGAGATGCTGCCCGTCATGGCGACGACGATCGGCACGCCCTCGTCGACCAGCTCGGCGGCGAGCGCGTCGCCGCCGAGGTCGATCTTCCCGGTCTCGCAGGCGCTGAGGATGACCAGCCGCGGCGGCCGGGGATCGTTCAGGGCGGCCGACAGCTGCCGGCCGTTGACGTGGCCGGCCGTCTCGCCGCCGGCCTCGCCGGACTCGGCGCGCAGCGCGATGGTGTTCTGGCCGGGAGCCGGCCGCCAGGCACCGTGGGCGACGATGTGGACGATGTGCGGCGCGAAGCGGCGGTGCTCGTCCTCCAGCTGGGTCAGCGACATCTCGGGAAGCACCCGGAAGTCGAGCAGGCTGCCCTGGCGTTCGTGGCCGCGGATGATGCCCATCACCTCGGTGCCGGCGCGGACCTCGGGATCGTTGAGGGCCACGCCGACGCCGAACAGCATGCGCGGCACGTCGGTCACCGGGCCGAGCGGGTCCGCCGGCCCGCCGGCGTTCCCGGTCTGCCGCAGGATGGCGACGGGCCGGCTCATGTCGACACCGAGGAACGTCCCGGGGTCGCCGTCGTCGTGCGCCATCTCCCACAGGTGCCGGTGCAGGTCGGCGTCCTCGGCCGGGAACCGCAGCGCCAGCTCGAGCAGTTTGAACTGCCCGCAGGACTCGTTCACGGTGCGCCAGGTGCCCTCGCCGAACAGCGCGGTGAGCAGATAGCGGCCGTACCCCCGGGTGTCGGCCACGGTCACCGGCTGGGTCGCCGGGTCGTCGGCATCCTCGCCGCCGGCGGCGAGGATGCGCTCCGTCAGCCTGATGAAGGCCTGCGCCCTGCTGACGTCGTCGGCGGTCAGCATCGGCCACCACCGCTTGTCGCTGTCGATGTGCGCGGGCATGAACCGCTGTATCGACCGCGCCGCGGGCGTCTCGATGCGTACCGACCACCCGGGCTGCTCGGCCGGCTCCATCCGGAGTGCCTCGACGAGAATCCTCACCAGCCGGCACTCCGCAGATCGTTCAGGACCAGCTCGGTCGCCGCGGTCACCCGTTTGGTCGCCGGCGCCGCCCGCCTGCGCCCGTCCGGCCGGCACTTCGGCAGCACCTCGAGCAGCCGGTCGGCCAGCCGCTTGCGCCGCGCCGCCACGCCGTCGGACGGCCGCCCGGCGGCCTCCTGCCAGACGAGGGCGCCGCCGGCCGCGCAGAGGCGGGCGGACTCCACCCGGGTCTGCGGGAACGGCGCGGCCTTCGCGGGCAGCGCCGTACGCCACCGCAGCGCCTCGCTCTGCCACCGCGGCGTGCCGGCGCCCACCTGCCGCAGGGTCGTCGTGCCGATGTGGGTGTCGAGCAGCGCCGCGGCGACGGCCGGGGAGCGCCGCAGCAGGCGGGCGACGTACGGTGAGGAGTCGGCGAGCCGGCGGTGCTCGTCCGCCGCCGCGCCCAGCCCCAGCCCGCCGGCGACCAGGTTCGCCACCGCCCAGCGCACCAGCGGCGGCGGGTATGCCCGGCCCGGCGACTCCAGCAGCAGGTGATCCGAGCGGCGCTCCAGCTCCATCACCGACCAGATCGGGGCCGTGCCGCACAGGGTGACGGCCCACGCGTCGGCCGCGAGCTCGCCCGCCCACAGCGACCAGGACTCCTGCTCGTCCGCGCCGGCCCCGGCGGCGGCCGCCGCGTCGGCCAGCGCCGGGCCGCTCGCGTCCATGGTGATCCCGGAGCGCAGCGCCTCGGCGTGCGCCTGATGGCCGCACTCGTGCACCGCCACGATGAGCCACCACGGGCGGCGCACCACCACCGACGGCAAGGTGATCGTGGGGATCGGCATGGCGGCGGTCCACTTCGCCAGCACCGGGTCGCGGGGCGCCCGCAGCTCCTGCGGCACCTCGGTGCGCGGGCTCGCCGTGGCCACGTCGACGGGCGCGATGTTGGCCAGCGGCGCGGGCGGGAGGCCGTCCGGGCGCCCGGCGGGGCCGAACATCTCGCGCCAGCTGCTCCACACGATCTCGTCGGCGGCGCGCAGCGCGTCCTCGAGGGCGCGGTCGTGGCGCTGGTCGAAACGGTCGGCGTACCAGCGCCACAGCCGGCGCAGCAGGGTGATCTGCCGGTCGGCCCGGCGGCACTGCTCGTACGCGTCGCCGACGGAACCGTCGTCGCCGCAGGTCAGCAATTGATCGCGGATCTCCGCACACGCCGGCCGCAGCACGTCGTCCAGCGATTGCAGCTGGGTCTGATGTTGGCCGTGGACTCCGATCGTGCGGGCGCTGCCGAACCATTCGGAGAACTCGGCGCGGAGAAGATCCAAGTCGTCCATCGATTCCTCGATTCGGACCGTCGCCATCGTCGGGTGCACCCGACGACATTAGGTTCACCCGGACAGGGGAAGGACGGGCGCCTTGTGCGATAACCCGGGCCCGCCCTTGACAGTTCCACGATCGTGGTAATCGTTCCGGATCGGCTCCGCCGCCGTTCCGTCGTGGACAACTGCATCTGCGTGGGTTGAGTGCCAGGTCAGACCGGCGCGGGGGAGAACGATCGACATTCGGCGATGATGCGGGCGACCCGCGGTGGGCGAACTATAGCCACGTGCCGCACGTATGAGTCATCATGAAAGCCCGCAAGACGGCACCGCCGCTTATGCATCGGTGACCGGCTGAGCTGGAGGAATACCATGGGTCGAGGACAGCATGAGACGAATTCACTTATCGCCGAACATGTACTCCCCAGAACGCGGTGGCTCAGGTGGATCACCGGAATGCTCGCGATCGTCGGCTTTTCGACAACATTATTGCGCGCGACGGGTGCCGAGAACTATTCGCGGCTGATCGCCGTATCGCTGTCGGCGCCCATCCTTTCTCTCCTGCTCGGGCGGATCATTCGGGATCGCCCGGTGCGCGAAATCCTGACCGCGCGGATGGCCGCGGTCAAGCGCATTCCGGGCCGGCTGCGGCGCCCGGCGGCGGCGCGCCCCCGCGACTATCTCGTGCCGTGGGAGGTGGCGCCCGCCCCGCCGACGTTCGTCGGCCGCGCCGAGGAGCGCCGCCGCCTCGCCGAATTCCTGACCGCTCCGGACCCGCTCGACGTGCCGGTCGCCGTCATCGTCGGCCCCTACGGCATCGGCAAGACCACCCTGGCCTCGGTGGTCGCGACCGACCTCGCCGGCCGGTACGCCGGCGGCAAGCTCTTCGCCGACCTGAGCCGCCGGCGGGGCACCACCGGCGCCGAACGCGGCGACGACGAGATCGTGCACGACGCCCTCGGCGCGTTCATCACCGGACTGCGGCAGCCGGGCGACCCGGTGGAGGCGTCGACGGCCGGGCGGGTCCGGCAATACCACCGGCTCACCCAGCGCTACCAGGCCGTCATCGTCCTGGACGACGCGGACGACATCGGCGTGGTGCGGCGCCTGCTGCCGGCCGGCCCGCGCTGCGCCGTCCTCGTCACCACCTCGGACCCGGCGCTGGCCCGGCGCCCGGAGTGGTACGCCCTGCCCCTCGAACCGCTGGCCGTCGCGCAGTCGGTCGAGCTGCTGCGGGCCATCTTCCCCCCGGGCTGGACCGTCGACGACGACACCTGCCGGCGCATCGTCGAGCCGATGCACGGCCACCCCAACGCCATCCGGCTGACGGCGACGCAGCTCGCCAACCGCTCGCCGTCCGATGTCGACGCGTTGCGCCGCATCTACGAGGACCCGGCCGCGGAGCTGGCCGCCGGGCGCCGCGGGCCGCACGACGCGGGCGCCGGGCGCGCGGACATCGGCTCCGCGCTGCAGGTCAGCTACAGCCTGCTCGGCGAGGACGAACGACTCGGCCTGCGCCTGATCGGGGTGCTGAACAAGCCGGCCTTCGCGCTCTGGATGCTCGCCGGGATGTTCGACGGCGACGACGCCCGGGCCAGCCGGATCGCCGACCGGCTGCTCATCTCGGGCTTCCTGTCCCGCACCAGCTCCGACTCCGTCGGCGTGCCGGTCTTCGAGGTCAGCGACGACGTGCTCCAGTTCGCGCGGGCACAGTTCGAGGAGGACAGCAGACCGCAGGACCGGGCCCGGCTCGTCCGGCGCTACGAACACCGGTCCGCGCAGCGCAACGGCTCCGACGTCCGGGCGGCGACCCTGGCCGCCATGGCACACCTCGCCGCCGGCAGCCTCACGAGCGCGCTGAACACCGGCCGATGGGCCGTCGAGCTGGCCCGCGACGTGCGGGAACGCGAGCCGGGCGGCGAGAGCCTCGCGCTGGCCACCCTCGCCGAGATCCGGGCCGAGCTGGGCGCCGCCGAGTCCGCGCGCGACCTCGCCGAGGCCGTGCTGGCCGGCCCGGCACCCTGCGCCGTCGCCGCGCTGCGGGCCCGGCGCTGCCTGGCGCTGCTGGCGCGCCGCGGCGACGACGACGCGACCGCGCGGGCGCTGCTGGAGCGGATCGTCGACGACGCCAACGCGGCCGAGCCCGACGAG
>NZ_JBEZXZ010000295.1:0-7621 GCF_040638275.1 Actinoplanes sp. NPDC026623
TCGCGGCCCGGCCCGCCGCCAGGTGCCCGTGCACGGCCTCGGTGCGCAGGCCGATGCGCTGCAGGGTGGCCGCGGCCCCGCCGAGGCGGCGCAGCACCTCCGGCGAGTAGCCGTGGCAGGCGGCCTGCGCCTGCGCCTCGGTGACCGCGGCCCGCGCCGCCCAGGCGGGGCGGCGCTGCCGCCGGAAGTCGGCGGCGGCCGCGGCGGCGTCCGCCAGGGCCGTGCCCGCGTCGCCCAGCTCCAGGGCCAGCCGGGCGCAGCGCAGCCGCGCCTCGGGCGCCATCAGCCGGGCACCGTGCCGTTCGAACTCCACCTCGGCCGACCGGGCCGCGGCCATGGCCTCGTCGAGCAGGCGCAGGTCGCTCAGGACGTCGGCGTACTCGAGCTGATGCTCGCCCAGCGGGAGACCGGCGGCGGCGTGCAGCCGGCCGGCCTCCTCGAAGCGCCGGACGCTCTCCGCGAGCTGTCCGGCGTGGAAGGTCGACCAGGCCCGGCTGTTGGCGATCACCGCGAGCAGCCGCGGGCTCAGCTCCCGGCAGAGCTCGGCGGCGTGATCGAGGTGGTCCAGCGCCTCGTGCGGGCGGCCCAGCTGGGTCTGCGCGTTGGCGAGGTTGTTGGCGGCCTTGACCCAGACGACCGGCGGGCAGGCCGGGTCGTCGAGCACCTCGCGGTAGGCCCGCTCGGCGGCGCGCACCCGGCCCCGGTTGTGGTCCAGGATGGCCAGTTGCAGGTGCAGGTCGGGGCGCTCCTCGGCGGCGATCAACGGCTCGGCCCGGCGCAGGTCGCGGGCCGCGGCGTCGTAGCGGCCGAGCTCGTGCAGCGCGACGGACCGGGTGACCAGCAGATCGCCGAGGCGGCCCGGCAGGCCGAGGCCGTCGGCCAGCCGGACGGCCTGATCGAGTATTTTTCTGGCGCCGTCGTTGTCGAGCGCGACGTGCCGCGCCCACGCCTGGGCGCGCAGACCCACGACGAGCGCCTCGGTGTTTCCGGCGGCCCGCGCCGCCCGGACGAGATCTTCTGCCTGCGGCGCGTATCTGGCCGGATCTAGAACGACTCTTCTGTACGCGGCGTCCGCCTCGTCCAGGAGGCTCACCTGAATGTCCACTTCGCAGCCCCCGAGTTCCCGGGTGGAGAACGACGCCAGCCTACCGATGGAAAGGGACAGTAAGCCATGACCCAGAACTGGCCACTACCGGACAACCGCAACGCCGAACAGCTCGAGCGGGACAGGACGGCCGTGCGGGCGCAGGTCTCGAACCTCGTCGCGCCGAATGACGACGCCGCCGCACGGCGGACGATGGACGAGGTCGTGGAGCGGATCCGCAGGCGCCAGCTGACGGCGTCCGACGATCAGGCGACCCGGTTCGTCAGCCACACCCCCGCCGACGGCACCGGGCCGTGGCTGTGCGCCGAGAACCGGCTGGTGATCGACGCCGACGCCGCGCAGTCCGCCCGGCTCGGCGGGCTGCTGGCCGGCTACGCCGCGGCCGACCGCGCGGGGCGCAGCTCGCGCCGCCGCACCCGGGTCTTCCGCGGGCCGAGCGGCAGGTCCCTGGACGCGCTGCGCAAGGACGCCAAGCGGCTCCGGGACGAACACAAGATCATGGCGGGCGTCAACGCGATCATGCCGCTCGGCTACATCGTCAAGGGCAACTCCTACCCGTGCCCGACCGTGGCGCCGGGCACCTTCGCGAGCAACGGCGGCGGCGAGCCGGTGCGGGTGGCGATCATCGACACCGGCCTGACCGCGGTGCCCCGCACCGACGCCTGGGACACCGGCGTGGTCCGCAACGGCACCGACGTGCTGGACATGGTGGCGCCGCACGACCGGATCGACTGGTTCGCGGGCCACGGCACCTTCGGGGCCGGCATCGTCCGGCAAATCGCCCCCGACTGCGAGGTGATCGTCTACCGCTACACCGGCGCCGACGGCATCGGCACCGACGAGGCGGCCGCGGACATGATGATCCAGGCCGCGGACGACGCCGCGGGCGGCCGGCTGATCATCAACGCCTCGTTCGGGGCGCCCGCCGTCGACGGCGTACCGCCGCTGGCGATGCGGGAGGCGGTGCGCTACATCTCCGCGACGTACCCGAAGGCGCTGATCGTCGCGAGCGCCGGCAACGACGGCAGCGACCGTCCGCTGTACCCGGCGGCCTTCCCGGGCGTGAAGGCGGTCGGCGCCCTGAACAGCGACCTGACCGCGGCGGCCTTCTCCAACCACGGCGACTGGGTGCACTGCTCGGCGGTCGGCGTGGGGATCGTGTCCACGTTCGTCGAGGGCAAGCTGCCGCCCGAGGCCGGCATCGGCGCGGACCTCAACTTCGCGGCGGACTCCTGGGCGGCGTGGAGCGGCACCTCGTTCACCGCGCCGCAGATCGCCGGCGCGGTGGCCGCACTCTGCGGCGACGACGGGGCGCTGGTGCCGTCGGCGGCCTTCGACCAGCTCATCGCGGGCCGGCCGATCCTGGACGACCTCGGCACGGTGGTGCACCTGCTGCCGGGCACTCCCACCTGATCGGGCTGGCTGATCGGGCTCGCTGATCGGGCTCGCTGATCGGGCTCGCTGATCGGGCTCGCTGATCGGGCTCGCCTGATCAGCGAGCCGTTTTCAGCGGTGTCCGGATGAGACTGCTCAGAGCAGTGTCCACTGCGTGGCCACCGCCGGGCCGTCGGCCCGGCGGCAGGTGAGGCTCATCGGTCCCGGAAGCACGTCGTCGATGACGAACAGGCCGCGACGGTCGGCGTCGACGCCGCGTGCTTTCGGGGCCGCCGGCTGCCGCACCTCGATGTAGGCGGGGCCCTGCGGCGCGAGGTGCCCGGTGAGCCGGCGCCGCCGGCCGACCGACTCGACCTGCACCGCGATGATCAATTCGTCCCGGCCCTGCTCGTCGACGATCTGGAAGGTGAGCTGCCGCGGCTCCCGCGCCGAGCCGCGCACGGCCACGGAACGCACGGAGGCGGCCGGGCCGTAGGAGTCCTCGACGAGCGCGGCCAGCTCGGCGTCCAGCCGGCGCAGCGTGAAGCTCTGCCGGGCCAGCTCCATCACCTCCGCCGGAGGCTCCTCGGCGTCGTTGAGCATGGCGGCCAGCCGTGCGAGCAGGGGACCGTCGTCCGGTGCCGTCGGGTCGTTCACCGTGTCTCCTCACACCGATGGGAAATTGCGTTGCGTGGCAGGTTCATCACACTCACGATCAGGCATCCGCGCCGCTGATACCTTCTGTCAGGAATTGGCGCAGGTAGGTCAGGCACCGCCCCCGCGTCGGGCCGAGGCTGCCGATCGGCATGTCGAGCGCCGCCGCCGCGTGCTCGTAGGACGGCCGCCCGTCCTCGGCCTCCACCACCAGGATCCGCAGCACCTGCTGACAGCGCAGGCTCAGCCGGCGGAACGCGCCCCACAACTCGGCGTCGCGGTCGGCGATCAGGAACGGCCGCTCCGGGTCCTCGTCCGGGCCGGTCGGCCGGTCCAGCTGCCACAGCTGGCCGACCGGCATGGCCCGCTTGGCCCGGCGCAGCGCGACCAGCGCCTCGTTGCGGCAGGTGGTGCCGATCCAGGCGCCCAGCCGGGCCGGGTCGCGCAGCGAGTCGAGATTCTCCAGCACCCGCAGCCAGGTCTGCTGGAAGACGTCCGCGGCATCGGCCTGGCTGAGCCGGTAGGCGTGGCAGGTGGCCCACACCCGCCGGCCGAACCGCCCGACGATCTCGTTCCACGCCGCCTGATCGCCGCCGGCCGCCTTGCTGACCAGCAGCGCCACGTCGTCGAACGGCTCGGTGCCGGTCATCTCTGCCTCCGATGTCACGCCCGGAGCCCGCGGGCCGCCGGATTTCACGCCCATCGGCCGCCGTAGATGTACCGATTTACCATAGACCAACGAGCAATTTTCAACCTGGCCCAGGACCGGTGGTATCCGGGCCGTCGACCTGTGGCCACGTTGAAAACGGCTCGATCAGACATCTCGGCGATCGGATCTCAGGTCGGATGAGGACGCAGACCAGTCCCGGGCGCCGTGCCGCAGCGCCCGGTCCAGGCAGATTACGTGCACCGCGACACGCCCGGGACGGCGGCACCGGCACCGCCTGCCCGACGGGACGAAACACCCGGCCCCCGGTGTCCATTTCGGTCCAACGGGGCCGGGCGGCGACCGATCAGCGGCGGCTATGTCCATTCCGACCCGCCGGGCGACGGGCCGATCAGAAACGGCGAAGCCGATCAAGGACTACGGGCCGATCAGGGGCGGCGGCCGAGGTTGATCCAGTCGGTGGACACCGGGCGGCCGCCGGCGCGGATCCGCAGCCGCACCGCGCCCACCGCCGGGGTACGCACGCTGAAGCACCCCGCCTCGTCGATCGGCGCCTCGGCGAAGGTCCCGTTCGGAGTCTGGCAGCACACCGTGCCGCCGTTCGCCGGGCTGACCTGCCCGATCGCGTCGCCGTCATCGTCGATCTCCGCGTCGATGCGGTAGCCGCCGCCGTCGAACACCAGCAGCCGGGCGCCGCCCGAGTCGCCGGCGCGGGTCGCCAGGGCGCCCTGCGACGCGGAGCTGTCGAAGGAAAGCTCGGCGAGGAACAGGTCCTCGTCGATGGTGCGCCAGCCGAACGCCGCCCGGGCCGCCGCGGCGAAGTCCGGCGGCAGCGCCTCGCGCGGGGCCAGCGCCTCGCGCAGGTCGGCGACGAGCGAGGGATCGTCATCCCACGGTAGCTGCGTCACGGCGGGCCTCCTTGCGAACGTGGCTATCAGATTGTCCCGCAGCGCCGATGAACGCCACCAGGGCGGGGCAGGTGCGCAGCTTGTGCACGCATCGGCCGCGGGTCGGGCCGATGCTGCCGATCGGCACGCCGAGGCGCTCGCCGATCTCCTCGTAGCTCAGCGGCGGGTCGACGAGCAGCAGCCCGACCAGCTGCCGACAGCGCGGCGGCAACTCGGCGTACGCGTCACGCAGCGCCTGGCGGCGTTCCTCGGCGAGCAGCCGTTCGTCGAGGTCGCCGGGGCCCCGGGCGGCAGCGCTCACCAGGGTCTCCGCGGCGCCGTCCAGCGGATCGAACAGCCAGGTGCGGCGGCCCGAGCGCAGCAGCCGCAGGCATTCGTGCCGGGTGGTCTGCACGATCCAGCTCGGCAGCGCCTCCGGTTCGCGGATCCGGTCCAGGTGCTCGACGAGCCGCAGCCAGACGGTCTGGTTGACGTCGGCGGCGTCGGCGCGGCTGAGCGTGAAGCGCCGGATCACCGCCAGGACCAGCGGCCCGTACCGGTCGATCAGCGCGCCCCAGGCCTGCTCGTCGCCGCCGGCGGCGGCGCGCACCAGGCACAGCGTGGAGACGCTCGGGCCATCGTTCGGAGGTTCGGTCATCATCATCGCCACCTCACACCAGCACCCCGTAGTCGGGGTGCCACCGCGGCCGGTTCAGCAGTTCGTCCGCCGCGGCCGCCGCGCTCAGGCCCTTTTCGCTCATCAGCGCCGCGATCCGCCCGGCGACGTGCGGCGCCGCGAACGAGGTGCCGGACCACCGGGCGAAGCCGTCGAACTTCTCCGGGGGTGCGCCCTTCACCTCGAGCACCCCGGTGACGTACGTGCTGGTGCGGGTGCCGTCGGCGCAGGCATCGACCCACGGGCCGAAGTTGCTGTATTCGGCGACCTCCGCGTCCTCGGCGGTGCCGCGCACGGCCGCCACCGCGATCACCCGCGGCAGCGCGGCCGGCCAGGCCGGGCGGGAGCCGCCGGCGTTGCCCGCCGCGGCCACGACCACGACCTTGTCGTCGAGCGCGGCGAGCCGGTCGGCCAGCGGCAGCGGCGCCACGTCGTCCTGGGTCCGGCAGCCCAGCGACAGGTTGATGATCGACACGCGACGGTCAAGCCGGTCGAGGGACCCGACGAGCGTCTCCTCGTCGCCGATTCCCATGTCGGACAGGGCGACCTCCGGGTCGAAGAAGACGTCCGGCGCGGACTGCCGCAGCACGCCGGCGACAAAGGTGCCGTGCCCGCCCTGCAGCGCCAGCACGTCGTCGTGGCGGTAGACGGCGTCCTCGTCGTCGGCCTGCGGCAGGTAGGCGTTGCCGAGCCAGGCGGGGTGGAAGTTCGCCGCGTCGCGCCAGATGCCGGTGTCGCAGACCCCGACGGTCACGCCCTTGCCCGTACCCGCTCCGGAGCGCGGCGGGGCCGGCGCGGCGACGGCGAGCGGGGCGGTTCCGGGGTTGCCCATGATGTTGTCGTAGCCGACGAGCACGTGATGCGGCTGCACCTCAGGCGGGGTGCCGCCCCACTGGCCCGGCTCGCGCAGCCGGAGCACCAGGCCGGGGATGTCGGCGTCGTCGGCGAGCAGGAAACGGCCGACGCTGCCGAACGGCTTGCCGTTCTGGAACGGCACGCCGGCCTCGCGCAGCCAGGCCGCCACCCGGCGGACGTCGGCCCGGGCGGCGAGCAGCTGGCCCGGCCGGTACCAGAATTCCCGGCCCGGCTCGGTGTAGGCGCGAATCTGCTTGTCCTCGGCGACGGCGGCCAGGAACGCGGCGCCGTAGCCGCCGTCCTCGCCGGCCGCGGCTGGGCCCGCCCAGCTCGGCAGGGCGGCCGCGGCCGCCGCGACGGCGGACCAGCGCAGCAGCCCCCGGCGGGTCAGCGGGCCCCGAACGAGGCGCGGCAGTCCCGATTTGAATCGGTCAGTTGACACAAGGTCCTCCGCAACGACCACTGAATGCGAGGCTGGTCCCACCGTCGGCGGGCCATCGGGCGAATCGGGAGAAATCTAACGGCCTTCCGGGCGCCGGCACTAGCAAAAAGCGGACAGGATGCGCGTGTGGCGGGTAGCGGACAGTCCTGGGAAACCCAGGCGGAGGACGCCCTGGGTGCGGTACAGCGCGACCCGCGCCAGGCGATCGGGATCGGACAGACGATTCTGGAAAGGTCCGACAACCCGCGGGCCCGCGCGATCGCCGCGCGCGCGGTGGGCCTGGCCTACCGCGAGCTCAACGAGCTGAGCGCCGCGGTGACGCACCTGCGCCGCGCGGTGCGGCTGGCGCGGCGCGGCGGCTCGGCCGAGCTGACCGCCCTGGCCCGGATGAGCCTCGGCTACGCGCTCGCCAACAGCGGCCGCAACGTCGCCGCGCTGCGGGAGGTCACCGCCGCGCTCCAGCACCTGAGCGGGCCGGACGCCGGGCGCGCCCGGATGCAGCGCGGCGTGGTCCTGCACTTCGCCGGGCGCTACGAGGAGGCGGCCCGCGACTACACCGCGGCCGTGGAGATCGCCCGGCAGGAGGGCGACGCGCTGCTCGAGGCGCGGGCCCGCAACAACCGCGGCCTCGTGCAGACCCGGCGCGGCATGTCGCGCGGCGGCGACGACCTGCGCCGCGCGGAGGAGATCTTCACCGGGCTGGGCCTCGACCTCGCGGCCGCCGACACCCGCTGGAACCTCGGCACCGCCGCGGCGCGCCGGGGCGAGGTCGCGGTGGCGCTGCGGGTCTTCGCCGAGGTGGACCGGCGCTACCACGAGCTCGACGTGCCCCGCCCGGCCCTGCAGCTCGACCGGCTGGAGCTGCTGCTGTCCGTGCCGCTGCCGGCCGAGGCCACCGAGGTGGCCGCCGCCGCGGTGCGCGAGCTCGGCGCCCGCGGCATGGCCTCGGACCAGGCCGAGG
>NZ_JBEZXZ010000296.1:0-7560 GCF_040638275.1 Actinoplanes sp. NPDC026623
GCGCCCGCCTCGCCCGCCGCGGCGAGCGTGAACCCGTCGGCGCGGCGGTCGAGCCGGTAGCTCTCGTCGGCGTCATCCGCGCCGACGGTCACCTTGAGCACGCCCCGGGCGCCCTGCCCCTTGACGGCGTCGGCGACCGCCCGCGCCGCGACGTCCAGCCGGTGCGTGTGGCGGCTCACCGTCACCGCCCCGAACGGGGACGGGACCGCGGTGCGCCGCGGCGCCACGCTCGCCGGCTCGGCCATCACCTCGGCCGGGGTCCACGACAGGCGCAGGGCGCCGCTCAGCCCGAACGCCACCCCGGCACCGAGCGCGAGCAGCACGAACACGATCATGAGCCGACGCATGCCTATTTCTAGAGCAAACGCGAGAATCTTTCAAGATCATCACCCGTACGCCTCGTCGGCGGACTTGTGTTGAACGCCGGTCAGGCCGTTTTCAGGCTGCTTCGGCGAAGGGGTGTGAGCATTTCGTGGAAGTCCTCGGCGGGGACCGGTCTGCTGAAGAAGTACCCCTGGATGGCGGGGCAGTCGGCGGCCCGCAGGGCCTCCCAGTCCGCGAGGTCCTCGACGCCCTCGGCGACCGCGGACATGTTCAGCGAGCGGGCCAGCCAGAGCACGGCCGAGATGATCGACTCCTTGCGGCTGTCGTGCGCCAGGCCGGCGACGAACGACCGGTCCAGCTTCACGATGTCGGCGGGTACGGACTGCAACCAGGTCAGCGAGCTGTAGCCGGTCCCGAAATCGTCCAGGGCGATCCGCACCCCGAGTGCCTTGATGGCATGCAGCCGGTTCTGCAGATCGGCGGAGTTCGACAGCAGCGCGGTCTCGGTGATCTCCAGGACCAGCCGCGACGGGTCGTCCAGGCCGCTGTCGGCCAGCAGCCGGGCGAGCGTCGGGACGAAGTCCGGCTCGTTCAGCTGGCGCGGGCTGACGTTGACCGACACGTAGCCCAGTTCGTGTCGCCACTGCTGCAGGCGGCTCAGCGCGGTAGCGAGCACGTGCTCGCCGAGCGGCACCACCAGCCCGGTCTCCTCCGCGGCCGCGATGAAATGGCCCGGCGCCAGGATCTCACCCTCGCTGGTCCGCATCCGGACCAGAGCCTCGGCGCCGACGATGAGATCGGTGGCGGGCGAGACGATGGGCTGGAACCAGACCGGCAGCGTCGCCATCCGGTCGCCGTCGAGGGCCTGCCGCAGCCGCGACTCGGCGGTGATGCGCTGCTGGACCACCACCCGCATCTCGTCGTTGAAGATCTCCAGGCGGTTGCCGCCGGCGCGCTTCGCCGAGTACATGGCGGTGTCGGCGGCCTGCATCGCCTGTCCGGTCTGTGCCGGGTCGTGCGCCACGGCCAGGCCGATGCTCAGCGCCAGTTGCACCTGCCCGCCGGCCAGCGGCAGCGGCTGGGTCAGCGAGGCGAGCACCGCCCGGCCGATGTCGAGGCCGCCCTCGATGGGGCCGGGGTGCGCGATCACGAACTCGTCGCCACCGAGGCGGGCGATGAGCGAGCCGCGCGGCACGATCAGCCGCAGCCGGGCGGCCAGGGCCCGCAGCACGTCGTCGCCGCCGGAGTGGCCGGACGCGTCGTTGATCGTCTTGAACCGGTCGACATCGAGGTAGAGCACGGACACCGGGTCGCCGTTCGTTGCGAGGAGCTCGACCAGGTCCTGCTCGAACGCCGAGCGCGACAGCAGCCCGGTCAGCGAGTCCTCGCGGACCTGGCGGCGCAGCCCGGCCTCGTGCTCCTGCTGCCGGGTGACGTCCCGGCAGTGCACGAAGACCGACTGCAGCCGGCCGCTGCGGTCGCGCAGCCCGTTGGTGTGTGTCTCGATCCAGATCAGTGAACCGTCGTCGTGGCGCCGGTAGGCCTCGATGTCCTTGATGCTGGCGTCGGGTTCGCTCAGCACTTCCGACAGGTATGTGCCGCGTTCGTGCCCCACCCGGGTCAGTGGCAGGTCGGTGATGGCGAAGTCCGGTGGCAGTTGGTCGGGCAGGCCGAGCCAGCTCCGGTACGCCGGGTTGCACCGTTGCAGCCGGCCGTCGGGGGCGTACATGGCCATCGGGACCGGGGTCTCGTCGAAGGCCATGCTCAGCTGGGCCTGGCTGGTGGCGAGGTCGTCCTGCGCCCGCCGTTCCGCGGTCTCGCTCAAGCGCCAGGCCACGACGTGGAAGGCCGCCGCCGTCAGCACGGCGAGACCGTGCACCAGCACCCAGACCCACGGGTGCAGCATGGCGCTGCGGTGGTCGTTCGCCACGTGAATGACCAGGGTGCCGGTCAGGAAGACGCCGAAGGGCATCCAGTCGCGGTACAGGGCCAGCGCGGCGGCGACGATGAAGAACGAGAAATGCGGCTCGGTCAGGCCACCGCCGCCCAGGACGACGAAACCACCGCACGCGACGGTCAGCCCGACGGCGACGAGGATCGAACGCAGCCGGCGCGGGCGCAGCAGCGCCGCACCCGCCAGGCACGGCAGGATCAGGGTGACGGACAGCAGCCAGACCGAGTAGGGTCCGCCGCTCGCGAAGCCGAAGAGGGTCAGCGGAACGATGCTGATGGGCAGCAGCAGAGTCAGCAACCGGTGGCGGATCGCCCAGTCCTCGTCGCGCAGGCCACCGGCCACCGAAAGCCAACCACGCACCGGCATCTCCCCTGATCGTCGTCCTCAGCCGTCCGATCGGCTCGGTGGGTCCGGGTTTGAACGATTGCGGGGTTGCCATCCGGTTGTCCACACCGATTCCTGCCGCGCCGCCCATCGGCGGCCGAACTCCGCACCTGGTACTGCAACGGCACCTGGCGTGTTGGTCGATGGGCGTCATCCGGGGCGATTCCGGCCTGGCATCGGGCCGGCGGCGCCGAGCCGTTGACCGCCGCGAGTGGCTGTCCGGCCCTCGGGCACAGGCCCCTCACAAATTTCCTTTGCGCTTGTTGATCTGATGCGGTCCGCGTTACGTATCTCCGCTCACCAGGACCAAGCAAGATCATGGCCGGAGGATGACGTGTTCGCCGTCGATCGGATGTTGCAGTGGCGTCGCCGCGTGTCGGTTGCGGCGCTCGTCGCCGTGGCCCTGTTTCCGCTCGACCCGCAGGCGGCACACGCCGAGCCCGGCGTACCGGTGCCGCCGAACGGCCTGCTGGCCGATCGCGGCAAGGGTGACATCTCCGAGGCGGACCGCGATTTCGCGGTCAAGGTCCGCCTGGCCGGCCTGTGGGAGATTCCCGCCGGCGAGATGGCCCAGGAGAAGTCGGAGGATCCCCGGATCCAGGCCATCGGGCGCGACATCGCCGCCCAGCACGAGGCGCTCGACAAGTTCGTCCGCGACGCGGCGAAGAAGCTCGACGTCACCCTGCCGAACAAACCCAACGCGGACCAGCAGGGCTGGCTCGCCGAGATGCGCGAGGCGGAGGGGGAAGACTTCGACCGGGTGTACATCGCCCGGCTGCGTGCGGCCCACGGCAAGATCTTCCCGGCCATCGCCACCATCCGGGCCAGCACCCGCAACGACACGGTGCGCAAGCTCGCGCAGCGCGCCAACCAGTTCGTCATGACGCACATGACCCTGCTGGAGAGCAGCGGGATCGTCGACTTCGCCGCGCTGCCGACCGCGCCGCCGCCGGCCGCGGCCAACGCCGCCCCGAATGCCGCGCAGGTCCAGCCACCGTCGGGGGCGGGCGCGCCCGTGTTCATCATCGTCGTGATCGTGCTCGCGAGCGTGGCGATCACGTTCGTCGCCACCCGGCACTTCATGCCGAATCCCCGCCGTCGTTACCGGCGGTAGAGGGGCCCGTACTTGAGGACCTCCGGGCAGCACCCCGGAGGTCCTCATGCTTTCCGGGCCGGGCGTTCGCTTCCTTCAGCTCCGGGCCGGCCCTCATGGCGGACGGCCTCACCCGGCGAGGTTCAGCACCCGGCCGTAGCCGATCCGGTGATACACCTCGGGCTCGAGCGTCCCGATCACGCAGCGGTGGGGCAACGCCAGCAGCACCGTGTGCATCGCGTCGAGACGTTCGCCGGTGTTCAGCTTCGTCATGACATCGACCTGCCGGAACGTCAACGGCGGCACGTCGACCACCGACAGCGACGCCGGGTCCTCGCCCGCCGGCCGGTGCCGCAGCAGCCGGTGGACCCGCTCCTCGGCGCCGCGAACGGCGATCAACCGGTCGGCGACGTGCCGGTACGCGAGCGGCGAGACGATGACCCGGCAGGAATCGTCAGCGACCGCGTCGATCAACGCCGCACCCACGGTCTCGCTGTCCAGCCGGGCGAATGACAGCAGGACGCTGCCGTCGATGACCAGGTTCGGCCAGGACGTCGCCGGATCCCGGTAGTCGGCGAAGCCGAGCCGGCTGGTCTCCGCGACCAGCCCGCCGTACTCGTTCGGCTGGGGCTCCGCCTGCCGGTGCTCCCGCAGATGGGTCAGCAGCATCTGGTAGATGCCGTCGAACCAGAGACCGGCCTGCTGATACTGACCGAGGATGTGCGCGGCGGCGAGCTCACGCGACGAGGGTTGTTGATCCACGACGAGAGACCCTAGCCCGGCCAACCCATTCGATCAAGTGTACGAAATAGCAGGTCAGAGCGGTCGGTAACCGGGCACCGCGTTGGCCGAACCGGCGTCTCCGTCGTAGTGGGCGAGGACCCGAGGGTCCATCACCCGTCGCCACACGGGCGGAATCAGCGCGATCAGCAGCATCGTCGCGTAGCCCGCCGGCAGTTGTGGTGAGGCGTCGAAGCTGCGCAGGGTCTGGTAGCGGCGCAGCGGGTTGGCGTGGTGGTCGCTGTGCCGCTGAAGCTGGAAGAGGAACACGTTGGTGGTCAGCCGGTCGCTGTTCCAGCTGTGCCGCGGATCGACCTTTTCGTAGCGCCCGGCGGCATTGCGCCGCCGCAGCAGGCCGTAGTGCTCGAGATAGTTGACCGCCTCCAGCACGGAGAAGCCGACCACGGCCTGCAACAGCAGAAACGGCAGCACGCTCGGGCCGAAGGCGATCGTCAGGACCGCGAACAGCGCCGCCGTCATGGCCCAGGCGTGCAGGATCTCATTGCGTACGCTCCACGGGCTGCGGCCGCGCAGCCGGTGCCGCGAGGTCTCCAGGCGCCACGCCGAGCGCAGGCTGCCCAGCACGGTCCGGGGCCAGAACCGGTAGAAACTCTCGCCGAGCCGGGCGCTGGCGGGATCCTCCGGAGTGGCGACCCGCACGTGGTGGCCGCGGTTGTGCTCGACGAAGAAGTGGCCGTATCCGGTCGGCGCCAGGGCGATCTTGGACAGCCAGCGCTCGACGCTCTCGCGCTTGTGGCCCAGCTCGTGGGCGGTGTTGATGGCGATGCCGTTGACCAGCGCGGCGGTCAGCACGAGACCCACCGCGCCGGCCGGCCCGGGCCCGCGGGTCCACACCGCACAGGCCACGACGAGCGCGCCGAACTGGGCGGGCAGGTACAGATAGGTGATCCACCGGTAGTAGGGCGAGGCCTGCAGCGCGGGCACGGCCGACTCCGGCGGATTGGCCCGGTCGTCGCCGATGAGCACGTCGACGGCGGGGATGACACCGAAGATGACCACCGGGGTGAGCCACCACGCCCAGGCGGACCCGGTGGTGGCGGAGAGCAGCAGGGCGACGAACGGCAGGGCCGGAACCACGAGGGCGAACGGCCAGAGTGGGCGCTTCGTGTCACGCCAGGCGGGTGCGGCGACGTCCATGCGCCCATGGTTTACACGAACGCCCTTCGTGTCAAGAAGAGCGTCAGGTCAGCAGACGCACGAACACGTCGGCGAGCACGTCGGCCGCCTCGCCGGCCGGCCGCCTCGGCAGCACGATGTGGCTGACGGTCAGCCGGACCACGACGTCCGCGGCCAGGTCCACGGCGGCAGGCGACACATCCGTCAGATGCTCGACGGCCCACTGCCCGATCACGGCCCCGGCGGCGTCGAGCACGACGTCGGCGCGCGTCGACAGGAACGGCAGCAACTCGTCGGCACCCCCGCGCCCGCCGGCCAGAATGGCGCCCACCAAGGGGTTCCGGTCCGCCTCCTCCAGCGCGAACCGGATCGCCGCCCGCGCCGCGGCGCGCGCGTCCCCGCCGTGAGCGGACAGCTGGCGGCGCACACCGGACACGAACATCTGGATCTCGCCGACCGCCAACGCCTCGACGAGCCCGGCCCGGCCCTCGAACTCGTTGTACAACGTCTGCCGGCTGACGCCTGCGGCCCGGGCCACGTCCGCCATACGCACGTGCTCCCAGCCGCGCGTCACCGTCAGTTCGCGAGCGGCGTCCACAAGCGCCTCGCGTACCCGGGCCCGGCCATTCACCGTCGACGGTGGTTCAGTGGTCATCACCCACGATCGTAGACAGCACCCACCGAGCCACCCGGCGCGGCAGGGGACGGCCATGTTCCTGGCAGGACGTGCCGGAGACAGCGGTGTTCAGATCTCGGCCAGGGCTTTGGTGATGTTCCACTCGGCGAGGTCCAACATCCACCGGCGGTTGGGGAAGTCGGTGTCCGCGATTCTCAGTGGGCCCTCGATCAGCGACAGGACCTGGGCGTACCGGTAGAACTCCAGCCGGTGTGGGTCGAGGCCGACCGGGCGCAGCGCCGAGTACGCGTCGCCGAAGCGCATCCGCAGCCAGGCGTGATCCCACTCCACGTCGAAGTATGCGAGACCCTCGATGTCAATCATGGCCGGTTCGCCGGCCGGGGTCACGAAGACGTGGTCCGGTCCGAGTTCGCCGTGCACCAGTCCGTATTGTTCGCGCGCCGGGACCGCGTTGCGCAGGTGGCGGACATGGCCGGTGATCCGTTCGTGGGCGTCGGCGAGCCGGGCGTCGCGGGCCGCCGCCGCGTCGAGGTGGCCCAGCGCCCGGTCCGTGATGATGTCCTCGGTGCCGCGGGCCTGCGGCGCGTCGCCGCGGGCGATGGCCGCGATTCTGCCGTACCGCGGGCTGAGCGTCATGTGCATGCGGCGCAGGGCGTCGCCCAGGGCGGCGAGGGGTGCCGCGGCCGCGGCCGGGTCCTGTTCCAGGAGCGCTTCGAGCCTCATCGCGCCGACGTCCTCGACCAGCGCGACATCGGCCTGGAGATGGCGGCCGGCGCGGTCGAGCATCAGCAGGTCCGGCGTCCGCACGCCCACGGCGGTGAGAACCGCGTGGTTGGCGGCGAACAGTTCGGCGCCCGAGGCGTCGGTGAACGGATCGTCGGGGACGGCCGGTGACGGGGGCCAGTAGTTCTCGCCGGCCGCCCACACGTAGAGGATCACTGTCGTCCGGTCGTCCAGCCGGAGCCGGTAGACGCCCTTCTTGCTGCCGCCCGTCAGCCGGTCCAGAGCGGCGACCCTTCGGTCCGCACCCCACTGCTCCGCCACCAGGTCGCGCACGTCGTCGGGTCGCAGGAACATCCGTGACATGGTCGCCTTTCCTCGAGCCGCCCGGCGATGGTTCCCGACGAAACGGCAGAGCGCAATCCCAGCGGAGACCGGCCGCCCTGTACCGGGCGCGCGGAGCGGCCGTGGACACGGCAACCGCGTCGTTCAGGACCGGGCGGCAGGCACCGGGCGGCAGGCGCCGGGCCC
>NZ_JBEZXZ010000297.1:0-7537 GCF_040638275.1 Actinoplanes sp. NPDC026623
GAAGGCGCCCTCGCCGGGCGGCAGGCCGTCGACGTCGGTGCCGTCATGCTGGGTGTAGCGCTGCACGAACCCGTCGACCAGCAGATGCTTCTCGATCGCGGCGACGGTGCCGGTCACCCTTTCGTCGCCGGCCGGCAGGAAGCCGACCAGCGGCACCATGAGCAGCGACGCGTCGAGCTCGTCGGAGCCGTAGAACTGGGTGAACGTCCGGCGCGACGGGTCGTAGCCCTTGTCGAGGATCTCCTGGCGGATCTCGTCGCGCAGCGCGGCCCAGCGTTCGGCCGGGCCGTCGAGGCCGAACTCCTCGACCGCCTTGACCGCGCGGTCGGCGGCCACCCAGGCCATCAGCTTGGAGTGCACGAACTGCTTCGGGCCGCCGCGCACCTCCCAGATGCCCTCGTCCGGGTCGCGCCAGTGCCGTTCCACGAAGTCCATCAGCTTGACCTGCAGCCCCCACGCCGGGTCGTCGGCCTTCAGGCCGGCCCGCCGGCCCTGGTGCAGGGCGTCCATCACCTCGCCGTAAACGTCCAGCTGGAACTGCTCGGCGGCGGCGTTGCCGATCCGGACCGGATTGCCGTCGTAGCCGCCCAGCCAGGTGGCCAGGTACTCGTCGAGGCGGCGCTCGCCGGCCACGCCGTACATGATCTGCAGTTCGGCCGGGTTGCCGGCGATGGCCCGGAGCAACCACTTGCGCCAGGCGATCGCCTCGCTCTGGAAACCGGAGTACAACAGCGACTGCAGCGTGATCGTGGCGTCGCGGAGCCAGCAGAAGCGGTAGTCCCAGTTGCGGACGCCGCCGAGCTTCTCCGGCAGGCTGGTGGTGGCGGCCGCGACGATGCCGCCGGTCGGGGCGTACGTGAGGGCCTTGAGCGTCAGCAGCGAGCGGACCACGGCGTCGCGCCACTCGCCCTCGTAGGTGCACGCCGACACCCAGCCGCGCCAGTAGCCCTCGGTCACTCCGAGCTCGTGCAGCTCATCGAGCGGCTCGGGGGCCGCCAGGTGCGAGGGCCGCCAGGTCAGCGCGAACGGGATCCGGTCGCCGCTGTCCACCCGGAACTCCGCCACCGTTGCCAGGTTCTCCCCGCGGGTGGTGACCGGGGTGCGCAGCCAGGCCGCGTCGGGGCCGGCGACCGCGACAAGATCCTCTCCCTCGCGGTGGACCCACGGCACGACGTGGCCGTAGTCGAACCGCAGCCGGAGGACCATGGCCATCGGCACGCTGCCGCGGACGCCCTCCACGATGCGGATCACGGTTGGTGACTCGTCCCGCGGCGGCATGAAATCGATCAGGCGGACCATGCCGTCCGGGGTCTGGAACTCGGTCTCCAGCACCAGGGTGTCGTCCCGGTAGCGGCGCCGGGTGGTGAGGATCTCGCCGGCCGGCCGGATCGCCCAGTGCCCGTTCTCCTCGTCGCCGAGCAACGCCGCGAAGACCGCACCCGAGTCGAATCGCGGCGCGCAGAACCAGTCGATCGACCCGTCGCGCCCCACCAGCGCGGAGGTCTGCGTGTCGGCAATGATCGCGTAGTCCTCGATCGGCAGCGCCATGCCCTCGTCCATACCCCGGCGCACCGGTGTCCGAACGCGGGAGCATCCAACCCAGGGTCCTAGGACGCTCTACGCGACGTGTGATCCGTCGCCCACCTGCACGACACGCTGGAGAAACTGCGCGCGTGCAAGGGCAGCGACGCCTGCACCGCCTGACTCCGGCCGGCGCCATCGGCGGTGCTGTTCGCCTCCGGGTTCAGCTCGCGGCGCAGGTGGCGGTGGCTCCGCCGCCGGCGCCGGTGCCCTGGAAGCCGAAGCCGGCGGTCTGGCCCGGCGCCAGCTGACCGTTGTAGGACTGGTTGGCCAGGGTGACCGTGCCGCTGGTGCCGGTGTTCACGGCGTTCCAGACCGAGGTGATCGTCGCCCCGCCCGGCAGGACCAGGGTGACGCGCCAGCCGTTGACGGCGGCGCTTCCGGCGGTGACGACGACGCCGGCCACGAAGCCGCCGCTCCACTGGTTCTGCACGGTGTACGCCGCGGAGCAGCCGGGGGTGCCGGACGGCGTGGACGGGGTGACCAGCGGTGTGCTCGGCGGGGTGTCGTCGCCGAGGGTCAGGTTCTTCTGCTGGATCTGCCACTGGGTGTGGCACAGGCCGCAGTCGGGGCCGACGAAGTTGGCGCCGGCGGTGGTGTCGCCCTTGAGCCGCCACTTCAGGTAGAGCACCGCCACCCGGCCGAACTCGCCGCCGTTGGTCTGGTCGTAGGTGCCGCCGTGGCCGACGTTCAGGTTGCCCATGAAGGCGGGCAGGCCGGCCGGCAGCTTGCCCCAGTCGTCGATGGCGTTCGGGTACGCGATGTCGCCGGTTCCGCCGATGAAGTAGGCGATCGGCTTGGTCAGCCGCTTGAGCTGGTAGTCGTCGGCGTCGTTCAGCAGGCCGCTGCTGAAGATGAGGGTCGTGGTGATCCGCGAGTCGTTGGAGACGGCATACGCCTCCAGGCCGCCGCAGGACCAGCCGCCGACGGCGACGTGGCCGGTGTCCAGCCTGCCGTAGTACTTGCTGCCGGATCGCGAGTTCTCGGCGAACGCCCAGTCGATGGACTGCGTGAGCATCTGCGACGAGGTGGACCCGGAGCCGTTCGGCGCTCCATTGGCGATGACCAGGAAGCCGTGGGAGGAGATCTCGCGCAGGAAGTTGATCTGCCCGGTGCCGTTGGCGGCGCAGCCGCCGTTGCCCCACACGAAGATCGGCATCCGCTCGGACGGCAGGCTCTGCGGCCGGTAGACGGTGTGATTGGGCAGGCTGGACGAGGTCTCATAGTCGGCCGGATACGGACCGGAACCGCCGACCGCCGCGTCGGCCGGTGTCGCGCCGATGGCCATCACCGCGGCGGCGATCGAGACGGCGAGGGTCGCCAGTCCCGTACCGACCATGGACCTTCTCATGTGGACCTCCCGCTTTGCAGTTACTATCACTCCCGCAACGATAAGTGTCAATGAAAGGTGGGGAAGAAGGTGATCCATCGGGCGGCCTCGGGCCAGTGCGGCGCCGCCACCTCGATCAGCCGCGCCCGGGCCAGGGAGCCGAGCGCGGAATGGATCTCCAGGAAGGTGTCCCGGGCCCGCTGACGAGGCCAGGGTGCGGGCAGCAGATGCGGCGGCAGGTCCGGGTCGATCTCGGCGAAGCGCCGCCAGGAATCCATCACCGAGGTCCGGGCGACCAGCGCCCGCGCCGCGTCCACCTCCCCGGCGCGCACGGCCGACCGCAGCTCCGCGTACCGCTCGATGAAGGCCAGGTACGACGCGGAGAGGCCGGCCAGATCGTACGCGGCGGCCGGGCCGTGCGGGCCCTCCTCCTGGTCGAACCGGACATGCATGACCGACCACCGGGCGGCCTCGACGTCGCGCAGGATCTCGCCCAGCGCCGACCGCACCGGTCCGGCGTCGGAGCCGGGCCGAATCCACACGCTGTCGTACAGTCCGGCGAACCCCTGGGCGCTCAACGTCCTGCGCACCGCGTGGCGGAACGCCTGGCCGGAGCTCGGGATCGAGAAGGACGCCATCACCCAGTCACCGGTCCACCGCGGCGGCTCCGCGCCGAAGCCCAGAAAACGTCGCATGTGGGCGTGATGACCGGCGAGCGCCACCGGCGTGAGGTGGTAGGCCTTGCCGCGTGCCGCGATCAGCCCGCGCCGGGTCAGCCGGGACAACGCGGCACGCGCGCTGGACTCGCTGATACCGAACTCGCCCAGGATCGCGATGACCGCCGCCGACGTCAGGCCGGCCTCGGCCGAGTCGAGGTACTCACCGAGGACCGTGGCGAGCAGATGCTGTGGACTCGGCCCCGACTGCGACCGCGGGACTCGGACGTCGGGCTCTCGATCTTCGGCGCTCACGACCCCAGCGTGCCCGACCGCGTCTGATCAGCCCCACACCTCCTCGGCCGTCTCGACGATCAGCCGCAGCTTCGCGACCTCCTCGTCGTAGGACAGAACGTTGCCCTCGACCGTCGAGGAGAATCCGCACTGCGGCGACAGGCATAGCTGATCGAGGGGAACGTAGCGGCTGGCCTCGTCGATGCGCCGCTTCAGCGTGTCCTTCGACTCCAGCACGCCGCGTTTCGTGGTGACCAGTCCGAGTACGACCATCTTGCCGGGCGGTACGAACCGCAGCGGGGCGAAGCCGCCCGAGCGGTCGTCGTCGTACTCCAGGAAGAATCCGTCGACGGCCAGCTCGCTGAAGAGCGCCTCGGCCACGAAGTCGTAGCTGCCCTCGGCCGCCCACGAGGACCGGAAGTTGCCGCGACACATGTGCGTGGTGACCGCGAGCCCGGCCGGCCGGTCCGCGATCGCCGCGTTGATCTGGCGGATGTAACGCAGGTGCTGGTGCTCGGCGTCGTCGCCGCGCTCGGTGAGCAGCCGGCGCTGCTCGGGATCGTTCAGGTAGGCGAGGCTGGTGTCGTCGAGCTGCAGATAGCGGCAGCCCAGCTCGGCGACCCGCCGCACCTGCTCCGCGTACGCCGCGCTGAGGTCGGCCCAGAACTGGTCCTCGTCGGAATAGACGGCCGGATCGATCGCCGCCCGGCCGCCTCGGTAGTGCACCATGCTCGGCGAGGGAATCGTCAGCTTGGCGGTGACCCCGGGGTCCACGGTGGCGGCGAGGAACGCGAAGTCGTCGCCGAAGATGGTCTCCCGCAACCGGACCGGCCCGTCGATCGCGAGCGCCGCGGACTCGAAGTCGAGCTCGCCGTCGGCGTTGCGGAAATGGACCTGGATCTTCTCATCCGTGGGCCGAACGCCGCCGAGGCGGTAGATGAAGTCCATGTGCCACGACGTCCGGCGGAACTCGCCGTCGGTCGCCGACCGCAGCCCCACGTCGCGCTGCATCCGCACGATGTCGCGAACGGCGTCATCCTCGACGGCGCGCAGCTCGTCGGGACCGATCTCGCCGGTGGCCCGCCGTTCCCGAGCCTCGAGCAGGTGGGGCGGGCGCAGCAGGCTGCCGACATGGTCAGCGCGGAACGGCGGGGCGTCGCGGAGCGTCATCGGAAATCCTTCCGTCGCGGATCGTCGCTTCCCGATATCTGCGTACACCTCTTCGCCGGCGGTCGCCAGTGGGAGGCCGTTTATCCGGCGGCGTCGGCGGAGCCGCCCCTGAACGCGGAGATCAGGCGAGGGTCGTCGCTCCGCAGCGCCTGCTCCAGCAGGCTCGCGTAGCTGTCGATTTGTTCCCTCATGGCCTCCGGGCCGGACCGCCGGACCACCGCGCGCAGCGCCGGCGGGTCGCCGAGCACCTCGCCCAGGTGGAGCCGGACCCGGTGGCCGTCGTGCAGGTAGTAGCCGCCCGGCCGCCGGCCGGACCGTCTCTACGGCCACGACTCGCCCGGCAGACCGCCGTGGCCGGTTTTGTCGCCGGGATGACCGGGTACGCGATCAGCAGGTACCGACTGATCTTGCCGGTAGCGCGGTGGCGTGCGTGGGCTGATCGCCACGGATGGACGCCGGTGGTAGCCGCTCTGCTGGAAGACGTCGTGGCGGGCGGCTCGCCGTCGCCGCGACGCGGCGGACCGAGCCCGGGCGGCCACCGTACCGGTCCATCCGTTTCGTTGAGGAGTGACATGCGCGCGTTGACCGTGGAACCGCTCAAGGCCGACTCCGCCGAGGTGCGCGACGTGCCCGACCCCGAGGCGGGGCCGGGGGAGATGCTGGTCGAGGGCCTGGCGCTGGGCGTCTGTGGCACCGACCGCGAGATCATCGCCGGGGAGTACGGGTGGGCACCGCCCGGGCGCGATCGCCTCGTGCTGGGTCACGAGTCGCTGGGCCGCGTCAGGTCGGCGCCGCCGGACAGCGGTTTCGCCCGGGGCGACCTGGTCGTCGGCGTGGTGCGCCGGCCCGACCCGGAGCCGTGCGGAGCGTGTGCGCACGGCGAGTTCGACATGTGCCGCAACGGCGGGTACACCGAGCGGGGAATCAAGGAGATCGACGGGTACGGCAGTGAGCTGTGGACCGTCGAGACGGACTACGCGGTGAAGCTGGATCCGCGGCTGGAACACGTCGGCGTCCTGATGGAGCCGGCGACGGTGGTGGCCAAGGCCTGGGAGCAGGTGGAGAAGGTCGGCGCCCGGTCCTGGTTCGAGCCCAGGCGGGTGCTGGTGACCGGCGCCGGGCCGATCGGGCTGCTCGCCGCCCTGCTGGGGGTCCAGCGCGGGCTGGAGGTGCACCTGCTCGACGTTGCCACCGAGGGGCCGAAGCCGGAGGTGGTCCGGGCCCTGGGCGCGCGGTACCACTGCGACGGTATCGGCGATGCGACGGCGAACGCGAGGCCCGACATCGTCATCGAGGCCACCGGGGTTTCCGGTGTGGTGTTCGAGGCGATGGCGAGCACGGTCCCGTACGGGGTCGTCTGCCTGACCGGGTTCTCCCCGGTGGGTCGCAGGATCTCGGTGGACGTGGGCGCCGCCAACCGCGAGATCGTGCTGGAGAACGACGTCGTCGTGGGCTCGGTGAACGCCAATCTGAGTCACTACGCCGCCGCGGCCGACGCGCTGGCGAAGGCCGATCTCGGCTGGCTGTCCCGGCTGATCACCCGGCGGATTCCGCTGGAGAGGTTCGCCGAGGCTCGGCAGGCCCGCCGGGACGACATCAAGGTCGTCCTCGAACTGGCCTGATGGTGTGATGAATCCCGATTCACGTTAGCGGTGCCGCCGGACGGGCAAGTAGCAACCACTGCCTCGACAGGCCCGAACTCGACAGTGAAGGAGACAGACATGACTACCAGCTACACCGACAGTGCCCTGGCGGGTTCGCAGACCGCTCCCGGTGCTCAGGAGGACGGGGCCGAGACCAGCTCCGGCGTCTCCCGTGTCCGGGTGCAGGCCTCCCAGCGGGCACGGCAGGCCGGGCAGGCCGTCCGCAACCGGCCGGTGCCGGCGGCGGCCGGGGTGGCGACGATCGCCGGTGCCGTGGCCGCGGTGCTGCTGCGCCGCCGGGCGAAGGCGCGCTCGGCGCGGAAGCGCTGGCTCCCCGGCTTCCTGCACCGCTGAGCCGAAGGCACACAACGGAAACCCCGGCCACCGTCCTGCTGGTGTTCGGTCGAGGGGTGGTCCGGGCGGCGGACGGGTGGGTCCTGACCGAGGCCGGCGCGGCGCGGGTGGACGCGGCGATCGCGTACGTCGCGACGCATGTCGCGGCGTACGCGGCGGCCGAGGCGCCACGGATCGTGTTCGCCGGGGGCTGGCCCGAGGCCAGCACCGGGGTGGCGGCGCCTGCGGCCGGTGCCTTCGAGGGTGACCTGATGCTGCGTGCGGCGCGCGAGGCCGGCCTGCACCGCCACGCGGAGCTGCATGCCGAGAACCGGTCGCGCAGCACGCTGGAGAACCTGCTGAACACGGTGAAGGACGGGCTGCTCGACGGCTACACCTTCGACGGCCGGCATCCGCTGGGTCTGGTGACCCATCCCTGGCACCTGCCCCGGGTCCGGCTGCTGGCCGGCCGGATCCTCGGCCTGCGCGGGCCGGCCCTGCTCGATGTGCCGGCGTACGGCGGTGAGCCG